>NZ_JBFUIO010000019.1:0-40502 GCF_056401835.1 Paenisporosarcina sp. P4_D4
CTTGTAAATATTTTGTGTGAATGGGAATTCGCAAATTGATTCACTTAAATCTATATTTGACAATACTAACTTACAAAATTCATAGATTCAAGTGAATATTAAGTTAAAAATCGAACAATTTTAATAATAACATTAAAAAACATTCGTCTTTTCGGAATTGCATACGTATGAAAATAAAATGGTTTTATTGTGATCCTTGGAAAAGAATCTCCGCTAGTACTTGAAGGGTGTGATAAAAGTAAATTGCGGGTATACCTATATCTAAACAAACATATTGAGGAGGTGTACCTATGTTTGAACCCATGAACAAAGATAAACAAGATGAAAGAATCATGACACATAAGGAAACTGAGAAAAAGAATGTAAAACTTTCCTCAAATGATGTATCGGAAGAAAAAAATGAAAATACGGAGACTGTGGTCACACAACCACGTATCAGTACTGAAGGTCTCTAAAACAAAAGGCGGGCTCTGATGGGGTTCGTTTTTTGTTGGTATTTCTGTTGTCACCGGAATGAGATTTCACTCGAAACTTTTATGTCTCTTGGTGTATAATGCAACAGTAGGCAAGTGCATAAGCGGCCATTTTAGTAATAGTATGATATAGATACATATAAGTGAAAGAGAGTGAAACGATATGGGACGTAAGTGGAATAATATTAAAGAAAAGAAAGCTTCAAAGGATTCAAATACAAGTCGGATTTATGCAAAGTTTGGTCGCGAAATTTATGTGGCAGCTAAACAAGGTGAGCCGGATCCAGAATCAAACCGTGCACTTAAAGTCGTACTTGAGCGTGCGAAAACGTACAGTGTGCCAAAAACTATTATTGATCGTGCGATTGAAAAAGCAAAAGGCGGTTCGGAAGAAAACTACGATGAACTTCGTTATGAAGGTTTTGGTCCAAGCGGATCGATGGTTATCGTTGAAACACTGACGAACAACGTAAACCGTACAGCTTCTGATGTACGCGCGGCATTTGGTAAAAATGGTGGCAACATGGGTGTAAGTGGATCGGTTGCCTACATGTTTGACGCAACGGCTGTCATTGGGATTGAAGGCAAATCAGCAGACGAAGTATTTGAACTTTTAGTAGAAGCGGACGTTGATGTGCGTGACGTATTAGAAGAAGAGGAATCAGTGATTGTATATGCTGAGCCTGATCAGTTCCATGCTGTGCAAGAAGCATTCAAGAACGTAGGAATTACTGAATTTACAGTTGCTGAACTGACGATGCTAGCACAAAATGACATCACGCTTGAACAAGATGCACAAGCGCAATTCGAGAAAATGATTGATGCGATTGAAGACCTAGAAGACGTTCAACAAGTCTACCATAACGTGGACTTAGGTGAATAAATAATAGAAAGCCGCACCGAGTCCAGGGGAACCTGGCAGTAGGTACGGCTTTTATTGTGATTTCAAATTAAAATTGGAAAAGGGACATACCCAATTGGGCATGTCCCTTATATAGATAAGATAACATAAAGTCTGAATGATAATTTTTCATCCCGAATATTCGGGGAATAATTTCCTAAGAAAGTGTTCCTTGCTTTCCGTGCCGCGGTCATTTGTCCACTGGGTGTCTTCCTTAAGCAACGTAAACCCTACCTTCTTTTACGTCCTTGCGACCCTATAGTCGCGCCAGTGTGAATAAGTTTAATCAAAAACATCGAGTAGATGCCAGAATTTCAAAACTTAATTGTTACCTTACATGTTAACTTGACTATTATTACACACACAATGGTCTTTGTCAAAGAATATCCTATAAATTGTAAAAGGAATCATCATTTCAGTAAACAAAAAAGCTCATTTACTCCGCTAAATCCCTAGGTCCTTCATCATCCCCTTCATATCATATAAGAATCTTTGAAGGAAAGGGGGACTTTATCATGGATTATTACGGCGGCGGTTACGGTCAATGTGGTGGCTATGGACCATGTGGTGGTCAATACGACCACTGCTCTCGTAGAGGCGGGAGTACTTTTGCAATAATTGTAGTTCTTTTCATTTTACTAATTATCATCGGTGCATCTTTCCACCATAGAAAATGCTAGTAAAATAGGAAATTCTCTCGAAAGTAAGATGGTTATATACACTCGAATTTCCCCTAAAAAATACCGACTGATTTAAGGAGTGCCTAAACAGCACTCTTTTTTAATGAAACTCGAATATTGCTCCACCTTCGCTACTTCTGGGGAAACAGAATGTGGCCTAGGTAGACAGTTTGTGGTTCCAGGTAGACAGAGTCGCATTCCAGGTTGTATAAAATACTATTTCCCCTTCATAGTTACGAAAGGTTTGGGGTATTTTCAAATAGCATAACTCCAGGTAGACAGTTTAAGGTTCCAGGTAGACAGATTGACACTCCAGGTAGACAGAATCATATTCCAGGTTGCACAAAAAAATAAATCCCTTTTGAAAAGTTTCAGCATATGTTGTTTTGATTAAATGATCTACGGGAACAGTTACATAAAAAAAGGAGTTTTTTTCATGCCTTGGAACAACAATGATTATCCGGATTCATTGAAAAACCTGGACACGACTGTCCGCAAGAAAGCTATCGAAATTGCCAACGCACTTCTTCAGGATGGAATGGAAGAAGGATGTATGACTATGATTGAAGCTTAAACACATAAAAACGCCCACTTCATTTCATAGATGAAGTGGGCGTTTTGGGTATTAAATGTTGTTGTTTGCTTTTTTAACTCGACTGTAAAACAGAATCCCGCTGGCTAATAGGATTACACCAAATGTAAAAGTCTTGAGGTCGGCTGTACCTGCATAAATAACCCAAATGGAGTAAAGGGTAGCAAGAACTCCTATAATCCCATCCGTAATTCTACCTCTTCCATTTTTATATGTTTCACCAGTAAAGACCAGCTTCAACTGGAAAGCAGAAGAAATGAAATAAGGAACTAAATATGACAGCGTTGCGACGATAATGATGAAATCAAAAGCGGCTGCTATCGTATTTGATACCGTGGAGAATATGAACACCTGTGCAACTAAATTAGTGATGACTAAAGAAAAGACAGGTATCCCATTCTTATTCACTTTTGCGAATGAAGGGAGAAATAAACCTTGTTTTGCTGCCTGGTAAGGAATTTCAGCACTCAGCATAACCCAACCAATTGTGGAACCAAATAAACTGACCAGACCGATGGCGGCAAGAATTTTTCCACCGACTGGTCCCAACACAGTTGAAATGGCATCGATAAGTGGTTTATCAGAAGCGATTAGTGCTTCATGGCTTAACATTCCTAAAACTAGCGTGCTGATCCCTACATAAATGGTTAGAGCAATAAGTAGTCCAATCGTCGTTGCACGCTTAACATCGATTGGTTTTTTAGCACGAGATGCAAATACTACGGCAGATTCAACACCAACGAATGCCCAAAGAGTTGCTACTGCTGCACCATTAACTTGCCCCAAAAGACCAATAGATTGTCCAAGCTCATCATATCTCGGCGCTACAAAAGGAAGAATGTTTGCTTTTTGAAATGCAAATAGACCAATTACAATAAATAATATGAATCCAATTACTTTCGTGGCAGTGGCAACAAAATTTATCTTCCCGGCATTTTCTAGACCGTTTAGGATGATATAATGCACACCCCATAACAATAATGTACAAACTGTAAAGGTAAGTGCATTCCCCATTTTTAAAGTGAAGTTACCAATGGTAAACAGTTCAGCCTGATTAACTAAAATAGGGAAGAACGTGGACAAATAACCTGCAAAAGTGGTGATGATGGCAACATTACCAGCAACATTCCCAATCCAATATCCCCAAGAAGACATAAATCCTGACAACGTGGAAGCGTTACTGCCCGGCTTAAACAATTCCTTTGCATAAATCTGTGGACCACCAGTTAAATTAGGTTTTCTCAATGCAAGATTGCCAAACACGAGTGCAATCATCAACACTCCAAATCCCGTAATCAACCAAGCGGATAATACGCCGGCAGGGCTTGCAACTTCACTCAAAGTGCGGGGGAGCATAAAAATGCCGGATCCCACCATATTTCCAACTACTAACGCAGTTAAAATCCATAAACCTAGTTTTTTGTTCGTGTTCATAAGCATATGCTCCTTTCAGTTCATTTTCTATCTACCCAAAAAACATGATTTGTAAAATAAATGTACATAAAACGCAATCAGAAACGGTGTGCAAAAACCGAATCAGACAAAAAGATAGTTTTCATGGTCAATCACTATGACAGTTCTGCACTTATTCAGTGCCAGTCCCAGCATTAGTAATCAGAGCGACACAGTGCTTCTGCGAAAAATTCTTTCGCTTGAAATCAGCAAGTTCAGTTCTCTGACTTTCTTTCAAGTAACTATTATTTATCGCGATCTCTACCTCATCTTAAGCTGATGAGGGCTATATTTATTCACTGTACTAATATAGATACGTTTAAATGATTAGTCAATTGAAATGATTTACTATAGTAGTGTACGAAAGTTCAGCTTATTGCAAGTTTTTTAGATTTTCCAATTGACATTGACGCAACGTCAAGGTGTACGATGAAATCAAGAGGAGGTGACGAGATGGAATACACAGTTCAAAAATTAGGGAAATTGTCGGGAATCAGTTCACGCACATTGCGATACTATGACGAGATGAATCTTCTCAAGCCGGCGAGAATCAATTCATCAGGATATCGGATATATGGCCAAGCGGAAGTCAATAAGTTACAGCAAATCTTGTTTTATAGAGAACTGGGTTTGAGTCTCGAACACATCAAACAAATCGTGAACAATCCTTCATTTGATGGTGTGAAAGCCTTGAATGATCATCGTTCACAACTCCTCGACAAACGAAAGCAGCTCGATCTACTGATTGCCAACGTGGAAAAAACGATTTCTTCAACAGAAGGGAGAAGTACCATGACGAACGATGAGAAATTTGAAGGCTTCAAACAAAAAATGGTAGATGATAATGAACAACAATACGGCAAGGAAATTCGGGCGAAATATGGAGATGACACGGTCGATAAATCAAATAGCAAAGTAATGAACATGACGCAGGCACAGCATGATGAAGTAACAAAGCTTGCCAATGAAATTGCCATGACTTTAGCGGAAGCTTTCAAGACGGGAGATCCCGCAAGTGAGAAAGCCCAAAAAGCCGCTGAACTGCATAAACAATGGCTTATGTACTATTGGCCAAAGTATAGCAAGGAAGCACATGCAGGACTTGGGCAGATGTATGTGGATGATGAACGCTTTACTGCCTACTATGATAAAGAACAGCCTGGAACGGCTGCATTCTTCAATGATGCCATTCAAATTTTTACCGGTATGAAGTCATAACAAAAGAGCAGATTGAGTCAATTCGACTTCAATCTGCTCTTTCTTTCGTTGAAATAATCAATCAATCAATTGAATATTGTTATCTTTATACCAAACGTGCATTTGAGCGAGATGGGCAAGAAGCTGTGGCCCAGACATCAATTGACCAAACCATGGAACTTTGAATGCAGTTCCTTTCGACTCAACCAATTCATTCAACCGGTCACGGTCAAATAGTTCATGCAGAATCGAATTTTTGTCTATCAGAATGTCTTTCAGCCAGCCTTGGACACGGTCGGTGTAATACGGATTATGGGTTTTAGGATAAGGGCTTTTTTTGCGGTAAAGGACTTCGTCAGGTAACATGCCCTCTAATGCTTTTCGCAAGATACCTTTTTCCCGATTTCCCGCCATCTTTATTTCCCAAGGAATATTCCAGGCATATTCGACAAGCCGGTGATCTGCAAATGGTACGCGTACTTCCAAGCTTGCTCCCATACTCATACGGTCTTTACGATCAAGAAGTGTTGTCATGAACCAAACCATATTCAGATAAAACATTTCTCGCCGTTTTGCTTCAAGACTTGATTCGCCATCGAGACGAGGAGTTTCAGCAACACTCTGTTCATAGGCCTGACGTGCGTAATCTTCGAGTTTGAGTTTTTTGCGCCAATCATCTTTTAATAAGGAGACTCGCTCGGTTGTGGAGCGCATCCACGGAAAACCAGTGCCATTTAAATCATTAGCATTGTGAAACCATGGATAACCACCAAAAATTTCATCCGCACACTCTCCAGACAAACCAACTGTGAAATCCTCTTTTATTTCTCTGCAAAACCATAACAAGGAGGAGTCGACATCCGCCATACCAGGTAAATCACGGACATGCACAGCTTCAGTCAGATGATCTATTAATTGATCTTGCGTAATGATGGAAGAGTGATGCACGGTTCCGAATGTATTGACGACCTTATCAATCCAAGGTCCATCGGCATTCGGCTGAAATTCATTCGCTTTAAAAAACTTGGCATTATCTTCATAGTCAATGGAATAAGTATGAAGAGGTCCTTTTGCTTCATGTTTGTAACGATTGGCTGCTATGGCCGTAATGGCACTGGAATCAACCCCGCCTGATAAAAAGGAACAGAGTGGCACGTCTGATACAAGTTGTCGTTCGACGGCATCCGTTACGAGGAAACGAACTTTTTCTGCCGTTTCATCCACTGAATCTGTGTGATGTTCACTTTTGACGTTCCAGTAGCGCCAAATTCGAAGACCTTGGCGTGAAACGGTTAATGCGTAAGCAGGTCGCAATTCCTTCACTCCATGGAATACCCCGGAACCGGGTTTTCGGGATGGCCCCACAGCCAGCACTTCTGCTAATCCTTCGCGAGACAGTTGCGTTTTCATATCTGGATGGGCAAGAAGAGCTTTAATTTCTGAAGCGAAAAGCAAGCCCCCGCCATGTTCAGTATAAAACAGCGGTTTTACGCCTAAACGATCGCGAGCAATAAACACTTTTTGATCCTTTTCATCCCAAATGGCAAAGGCAAATATGCCATTGAAATATTCCACACACTGTTCTTTCCATTCAATGTAGGAAGTCAGTAGTACTTCTGTATCGGAGTGTCCAGAGAAGGTATAGCCTTTTCGCAGTAATTCCTTCCGAAGATCTTCCGTGTTATATAATTCTCCGTTATAGCAAAGTGTATAGCGGGTATCATGATGTACTTTCGTCATTGGCTGCCTGCCACCTATAGGATCAACAACTGTCAATCGTCGGTGCCCAAATACTGCATGTGTTTCCAACCATACATTTTCATCATCTGGTCCGCGTTTGGCCAATGTTTTTGTCATGTTTTCAACTACAGATGCTTGTGTTCGCAAGTCGCGTTCAAAGTGAACCCATCCTGTAATTCCACACATTGATTCTCATCCCTTCTAACTCAAAAACTCTTCATTTGCATCTTTCTAGCCTATGCAAAAAAAAACAATAATGCTCATACGATAGGAAATTATCGATTGATTGGCGAATTACTTATTTAAGTGGAAGAGAAAGGAGAATACAGATGAAAACATTTTTTCAGTACAACTGGATCGTAAGAGAAGAATGGTACAAATGGTGTGAAGGCGTACCTCAGGAGGAATTATTAAAAGTCCGGACAGGTGGAGTGGGGGGGATTTTGCACACATTATTCCATATTATCGATGTGGAGTGGAGCTGGATTCGTGTCTTGCAAGGCAAGCCTGATTTCCAAGAGAGTTTTGAAGAGTATCAAAGTCTGGAGCGGGTGAAGGAATTGGATGCGCTCTTTCAACAAGACGTAAGAGAGTTTGTCCATGCATGGGATAACCATATGGAAATGAACGAATTACAAGAAACCAGACAGGATGGAAGCATCGAAATTCTCACATGGGGAGAAGTGATGCGCCACACCATAGCGCACGAAATCCACCATATAGGACAGTTATCAGTTTGGTCTCGTGAGTTAGGGAAAAAACCGGTATCTGCAAATTTGATTAGAAAAGGACTCACAACTTTAAAGCCTTGAGGAGCTCATTTTACTCAGGGTTAGTTTCATGGAAGAGGAAATATTCACCTGTTCTTGGATTGAAAGTGTAGTATAAGATCTTTGCATCTTTAATAGCCGCGATAAAATAAAGTTCTTTGTTGCCGTGTGTAGGAACTTTTTTTGTATGTTTCCATCCAAAATCATCAACATTGAATTTCTCAACATTGTCTTTGTTCGGCAGCTCTACTTGTTCTTTTTGTTCAATTAACAATTGAGCATCATGAAATGTATATTGAGGATGTATGATGAAGTAGTAAATCGGTAAACCAATCAATATCCCGTATAGAAATAAAAGTACCCGATTCTTGCGTTTTTGTTGAGTAGGCTCTATCAGAAAAACGTGCAAAAAAAACGTTTGAAAAATGACCATGGTTAAAAGTGAAATGTGAATCATGTAGTCTTCCATATAAACATAATCCCTTGCCTTGAATGTATAATAAATTCCTTCAGAAATTGCTAGAAGAAATACGCCGATAGTCAGCTTTTCATTCTTAAACATCGGTTGCACCACCCTCATTAAAGCGTATAGATAAATCATACAACAATGTAAAAAATAAACATATATAAAATTGAGGTAATAACATGAAGCCTTCCATACTAATCCGCCCATACAAACCGAGTGACTATCCATTCATCAAGCAATTGAACCAGCTGGAAGGATGGAATAATCTCGTAGAAAAAGAAGAAGACACAAAAAAAGCATGGGATCATTCCAATATTGCGTATGTTGCAACAATCAATGAAGTAATAGTTGCCTATGTGAGGGGAATGACCGATCAAGCAATCACCCTTTATATTTGTGAAATCCTCGTCAGTGAACAGGTACGCGGTCAGGGAGTTGGGCAACAGTTGCTCAAGTTTGTACAAAACCAATACCCAACAACCAGAATGGAAATGTTGGCAAGCTCGACGTCACATACTTATTATGAACAACATGGCTTCAGACCTTTTTATGGATTCCGTAAAACATTACCTGAATGGAATTAACTAACTACAAAGGATGTTTTAAAAGATGAGTAATATAGATAAACGAAATCGTCTGGATGAAGAGGTTTTTAGTTATCGAGTGAGTAAAAATAATTCGGTCTTTATTGACTTTAAGGGGAAAGAAATCAAAATTGTAAAAGGCAAGGAAGCAGAGAGGTTGATTTCAAAAATTCAAGCGGCTGAATCAGATAAAGAAATCCAGTTGGCTCTTGCGAAAATCACAGGAAACTTTAAACATGGCAATGAAAAAAACAGTAAAAAGAAGGCATAGTTACCTAAATTTCAAGGTAACTATGCCAAAATTCATCACTTATTAATTACACCAGTTGCCTGTATAAATGACTGATAGGTTACTGGACCAAAGTGGTTCGGATTTCCTTTAAAGAATTTTTCGAGCATGTATTGTTGTGCACAGATAACGGAGCATTGCTTCGCTTGGATAATTAAATTCAGATAAGCGATAAAATAAGCTATTGATAAATTCCCGCCATTGTTTACAACCATTTTAAACCCTCCATATTGTTAACAACATGAACTCTTCCCTCCGGTATTTGTACTGCAAACACCTGTTTCAGGTAAATCCAGTTCCACACGTTTTGCCGCATCCTGATCACCTGTTAAGTGGGCAACAATGGAACGGACTTGTTCGTAGCCAGTGGCCATTAAAAATGTTGGCGCACGCCCGTAACTCTTCATGCCCACAAGATAAAAGTTCTTTTCTGGTTGCCGAAGTTCAGCTTCTCCGTGAGGACGAACGGTCCCGCAGCTGTGAATATTCGGGTCAATAAGTGGTGCCAAGGCAGATACACTCTCGATAGCAGAATCAATGTCGAGTCTAATTTCACGCAGGAAACTGAAATCAGGTCGAGTGCCAGTGTTTGCAATGATTTCATCGATATTATCAATTGAGTATCTCTCGTTTTTCATAGTACCATGAATGGTTAACTTGCCATTCTCTTTAGAGATTTCGTTTACCAGGAAAGGGGTATGAACGCTAATTTTGCCGCTGTCCACCAGTTGATGAATACGTGAACCTAATTGACCTCTTGCTGGAAGTGCATCCCGGGATTCTCCACCATAAACTTCCTCGACACGATTCTTACGCAAAATCCACGCGATTTCCGTTCCTTCCAATTCAGCTAATTCCAAGATTGTATTGATTGCAGAATGACCACCACCTACAACAGCCACACGTTTTTGTTCAAATTTAATACGTTCTGATTCTTTTATATTTGGAATGCCGTATGTGATATGAGGTGAAAGCAATTCTTCCCCTTTTGTCCACACGTTATCTGCATTCACAGGATTTGGTTGTGCCCAAGTACCAGTAGCATCTATGACTGCTTTTGCTTCAATTCTTTCAGTTGTGCCTTCTTCTTCGATATACAGGATGAAAGACTGTCCATCTCTGTTGGCATCTTTCATTTTGTCCATTCCCTGTTTACTGATTGCCACTACTTTTGCATTTAATTTGATGAATGGGTTAATTTGAGGCAGATTGGCTAAAGGGATTAAATAGTCTTCCACAAGATCTTTACCAAAAGGTAATCTCTTCATGACAGGTGCCTTCCAGTGGCTTTCTTCCAATAGCTTCAAAGCCACTTTGTCGATATTATATTGCCAAGGGGAAAATAATCGGACGTGACCCCATTTTAAAATATTATGTCCTACTGTGGGTCCGGCTTCGATTATCAAAAACTGTTCGTTTTTAGCTGCCAGATGCGCAGCTGCAGCCAAGCCGACTGGCCCTGCTCCGACGATTACCGTTGGCAAATTCGATTCCTCAAGTATAGATTCAGGAGAACTACAGCAATTCGTCAAAATGTTAAAACTCATTTTTTCATTGTTCATCGTTAGTTCCTCTTTCCTTTATTTGCATAATGCAACTATATAGTGAATAAATAAGCAAGATTTCTCTTGCTCATATAATAGGCGTACAGCACACACTTGATTTTGCCATAGCATTGTTCAATAATTTAATAGATCTCAAGACTGTTTCTTGTTCAAATTCATTCATATGTGAAAAAATTTCATCCAAGTAATTATTCATGGAAGTTTCAATGGCAGTAGCCATGAATTTGCCTTGAGTAGTTAAGGATAAAATGTAATACCTTTTATCATCAAGGGAAGGGGATTTTGTGACCAGTCCCATTTTGGTTAATGTTTGAATCTGTCTACTGAATGTCGTTACATCAATTGCCAAAAGCTCTGCAATTTGTTGCATGGTTGGTTCATGGTGTTTATCAATTTCGTATAGAATATGACTATGCACAGCTGAAATATCAATGCCACCAATGGCGCAACAATTTTTATTCAAAAGGCCGAAGCGGCGGGTCAATACTTGAAATAACTCACGTTTGTTTTCCATGATTCACCTCTTTAATATAGTTATATGTTAATTGTTTGCAAGATGCAACTAAAAACTAAAATAAAATTAAATTGATAAAGAAGGTATGAAAATGTCCGTAAAAATTCGTCCCATGCTTGCAACTGACTGGCAAGAGGTAAAGGAGATTTACGAAGAGGGCATCAAATCGAAAAATGCCACTTTTGAAACACAGTCACCAACGTATGAAAAATGGATGGAAACCTCTCATCCCGAGTGTCACTTGGTTGCAGTAGAAAATAATCGCGTGTTGGCTTGGGCGAAGGTGCTGTATACTTCGGCACGTCCTGTTTATGCAGGGGTGGGTGAAGTCAGTATCTACGTACATCCAGAATCGAAAGGTAGAGGTGTAGGCAAGCGTTTACTACATGAACTAATCAAAACATCTGAACAAAAGGGTTTTTGGACATTAAAAGCAGTCATTTTCCCTGAAAATGTAGCGAGCCTCAAACTTCATTTGTCCTGCGGTTTTCGGGAAGTCGGATCTCATGAGCGAATGGGTAAGATGGACGGGGTCTGGCGTGACAATACGGTATTGGAAAGACGCAGCACGCTTGTAGGAATTGACTAACACCTTTTTATTTTAAGGTTGGCCAGAGTTGGCTTGCCTGTTCGTCCGCGGAAAGGGAGCAAATTCCCTCATTTTTTTAACAGAGCCTATAAAAAATGAACTGACAAAAACGTGACGCTTGAACTCAGGTGTCACGTTTTCATTTTAAATCATGATTTCATTTTTCCACCCACTCCAAAAATTCTAAACGGTTTCCGAAAGGGTCATTAACATAAAAGCGGTTGGCTCCTGGTAATCTATCATCCGTCAGGACCGATATGCCTTTACTGCGAATATGATCTGCCAATGCTTCGAGTTCACTTACTTCGAATGCAGGATGCGCTTTTTTTGCAGGAACAAAAGATTGTTCTACGCCTATATGAATATGAACACTCCCATTTGAAAACCAAACTCCGCCATTCTGTTTCAGGCTTTCAGGCTTTTCGACTTCTTCTAAAGAAAGAACGTCCCGATAAAAAGAGCGTGCTGTCTCTTCACTTCCTATTGGAGCAGCCAATTGAATATGGTCGATTTGTTTAATTAACATCATTTTTAGTTTCCAACCTTTCATGCTTGATTAAAGGCAATAAGAAGAGTGCACCGATAAACACTACAGATGCTGCACAAGAAATTGCTAATGCATAACTTTCGGTCTCGGCAGTTAAAACTCCTGCTATAGAGGGACCGAACATTTGTCCCAGTGCATAAATAGTGGTCATGATTGCGATAACTCTCGCACTGCCATGGGGATTTTTGTTACGAGCATATGCTGTGGCAAGAGTGGTAACCCCCATAAAAGTAGCTCCAAATAAAATAGCACTCACATAAAAGCTTGTAGAAGATTCAGACAGGGCTGGCAAAGCGATACCAATTGACTGGATAATCAATAAAATCATCAGTGACAACATGTAGCCAAATTTACTGCCAAAATAAGCCCATATGATACACGAAGGAATTGCAGCCAAACCGACTAATACCCAGACACTTGTAGCGTTTCCACTGAAAGCGGGAGTCATTTCTGCGATGGCTACAATAAATGTGCCTGTTACGATATAACCTAATCCTTCCAACCCATACGCTACGAGTAACCATAGTAGCCATTTTGGTGTTTTGGATGGGGTTGAGATGTTCACAGCTGAACTAATAGCCGGTTCAGCGTGGTCTTCTTTAACAGTTGAGAAGACTACGATACTTAATACTGCTGCCAAACACGCAAGTCCTATCCAGGCACCTTCATACTGAAACTTGTTTATTAATAGTGGAACAAGCATGCCTGATACGAAAATTCCTAGACCAACCCCTCCATACATGACACCGACCAGACCGAGTTTACTTTGTTTGGCCAACTGATCCAATATCAAACTGGAAGCAAGGACGAAGACGAGTGCACTTGTAATGCCGGACAGGAATCGCCAGACCATCCATGCGGTATGATTATATGTAAGTCCCATGACTAACGTTAATAAAATACTGATGACAATAGAAATACGCAAAAAAATGGCCCGGTTGCGCTTTAAAGGAACGACGCTTGCAATCACGGCACCTACCAAATAACCAGCATAATTACATGATGCCAAATATCCGGCAAATCGGGTAGAGAAGCCACTTTCATGTTGCATAAAAGGTAGAATTGGCGTGTAGGCAAAGCGGCCGATACTCATGGCAATAAACAAAGCAAAAACGCCTCCGGTAACAAGTAAATAAGGATTTTTAGACAAGGCGAATTCCTCCTCCAGTTTTCTTCTATAATCATACGCCTTTCATTCAAAATTTCAAAAGAAGGTTTGATTTCCACAATAAAGGAAATAGATAGGGAAAGCGAAAAGAACTTGGAGGAACTATTTATGAATGATCAACAATTGAAACAACTAAAAGTCCAACTTACTCAAGATCTGGAAGATGTGAAAAACCGTCTTCATGAAGACCATCATTTAGAAACAACGGAGTTATCCAATTATGATAATCATCCGGCTGATAACGCGACGGATTTAACTGATCAAAATACAGAAATGGCAATTGAACACCATAAAGAAGAGGAAGTCGAACAAATAGAATCAGCTTTGCAGGCTATCGAAAATGGAACATATGGTATTTGCACCGTATGTGGGGAAGATATTCCGTTTGAACGACTGGAAGCATTGCCGACTGCACGTACGTGCATTGAACATGCAAATCATGATTTTGGCACGGATGGTAGACCACCGGAAGAAGACATTCTTGGTTCTTCGACGGAACACCCAATAAAAGATACAGGTGGCGTCCGAGATTACGAAGATAGCTTTGATGATGTTAAGAATTTCGGTTCTTCTGATTCACCGCAGGATGCAGTGAAAAGCGATCAAAAAAACTTTTACAAAAAATAAATGCACGCGAGGATTCCTAGAGAATCCTCGTTTTTATTTTGTTCAATCGCAAACAAATTGGACTCTATTCAAAAGTGGTGCTTTTCACATATAATGAGAGAAATGAGAATATTTAAATTATCCTGAAAAGTATCTGTAACTATTTTTTTGATTAAACGTTTAATTGATTTGGAGGAACATGAACGAGATTAGTCAAACCATCACTTGAGTGGAAACAACAACATGAAAATTTCATGGTGAAGTGGGGTTCCGATCGAATGGTTCCGAGTAGTATGGATTTATCGGGATTTGATACATATGAAGAGTTTTTATTCGCATTGGACTTACGTGCGAAGGGAGAACATCCATGGGTTCCAAGTTCCCATTATTTTTTAATAGACGGTAAAGATCAAATAATCGGCATGGTTGATATTCGTCATGAACTGAACGAATTTTTGCGGAATATCGGAGGACATATCGGATATGGTATTCTTCCAAGTGAACGTAAAAGGGTACGCAACCTACTTGTTAAAAGAAGTTTTAACAAAATGTAAAGAGCTACAGATTGATCAAGTTCTAATCACCTGTGATGAAGACAATGTAGGTTCTGCTAAAGTGATTATGAATAACGGAGGAATAGAGGACGATTTATTCATCACGGAAGAAGGCGTGATGAAGAGAAGATTTTGGATTTCTATTAAGTAATAATAGAATTTTTTATGCTAGGTAAAAAGATAGAAAAATCGAGAAGAAAATATGATTTTTTTTGCAATGAAGAACATAATACTAATTATTTTAGATGAAACTCTTAAAAATCATTGATATTTTCATTAAAAATGGTAAATATATGTTTTCATTCATGAAATTATCAGTTACAATATATATAATTAAGAGAAAATTCATATTAATTAGATATTTCATTGGAGTAACTATCAATTTGTAACGGTTTTTTTAGATATCCTTCACATATTTGCCCAGTCCAATGTAGAATGGAGCCGAATCATGAATCAAGTGTTAGAGTCTATGGAATCGAAAGTAAATAGCGAAATAATGTACAGTCAGATAATTGAATACTCTGTAGAAACCATCATTATTCATGTTAATCAAGAAGTTCTTTATATTAACCAATCCGGCTCGAATTTTCTAAGAGGTTCAAAAGATGAGTTCATTGGCAAGGATTTCTTAAACATTTTTCAGGACGACATGAAGGACATGATTCGGGAAAAAATTCAAAAAACCATGATTGGAAATGAACCGACTCGCATGATCGAACAAACAATTACGCGTTTTGATGGGACGCTGGTCGATGTCGAGCTATACTGTCATCCGGTACAATTCGGTGACAGAAGAGCCGTTCAAACCGTATTGCGGGATATCACAGTTCGAAAAGAAACTGAAAAAATGTTAAATGACCGACAAAAATTGGCTTCAATTGGGCAGATTGCTGCTGGAATCGCACATGAAGTAAAAAATCCTCTTACATCAGTAAAAGGTTTCCTGCAATTATTGAAAGAACATAATTCACATCCTTATTTATTCACGATGGAAAGCGAACTAGAGAAGGCCATCGACACATTGCAAAATTTACTTCAAGTATCTAGGCCGAACCTTTACGAAGAACAGCTAGTCGAGATCGACATATGTAAAGAGTTGAATTCAATCGTCTTCTTATTTCAGGACAAGCTATATAATATAGAACTTGAAATGGATATAAGGAATTGTAGGAAACATATTTATGGCAAGAAAAATCTATATTTGAAAGCGTTTTTTAATTTGATAAAAAATGCAATCGAATCGATGCCATCAAAAGGAAAGCTCAGAATAGAGCATTACTTTCAAGATGACCTAGTCCATGTGAAAATCAGTGATACGGGAGTGGGTATTCCGAAAGATAAACTAAACTTGCTTGGAACTCCTTTCTATTCAAGTAAAAGTGATGGCACTGGCTTAGGGTTAACACAAGTATTTACCACAATTAATGATCACGGTGGACAAATGACTGTGAACAGTGTGATTGATCAAGGAACCACATTCCACCTGAAATTACCTCAATATCCGGTTGGTATGTAAAGGAGAATATGATGAGCAGATTTGGTATGTTTGGAGAAATCACGACCATTGAAGGTAAACGTGATGAATTGGTCGGTATATTGTTGGAAGCTGCAGAGGCGATGAACACACTGGAAGAATGTGAGCTTTATATCGTTAGTGTAAAAGAAGAAGTACCAGATGGGATTTGGGTTACTGAAGTTTGGCAAAACGCAGAAGCACATAAAGCTTCTCTATCACTTGATGCAGTAAAAATGTTGATACAAAAAGGCCGCCCTCTTATTAAGGGAATGAATACGATGAATACGTTTTCCCCACTAGGCGGAAAGGGTCTATCATAAAATTCTTGTCATCCTTCCGTTCTATTCAGAGAATGGATTTTTTTTATTAATTGAAAAAAGCACCAATCCATGAAAGACTGGTGCGAAAAGTTATAACGCTTTTAACATACCGCCGTCAATCACCAGAGATTGACCAGTCAAATATGTATTTAAGGGGGAAGACAAGAATAATACGATTTTGGCAAATTCCTCTGGCTGTCCATAACGCCCCATAGGAATAAGACTCTCACTGTATTTGACAATGTCTTCTATAGAGACATTCTGGCGACTGGCTGCCAGATGGTCAAGTTCTGCCACACGGTCAGTAGCGATGCGTCCAGGACCAATCGTGTTCACTAAAATATTATACTTTGCATATTCACGGGCCAGACTTTTCGTCATTCCGACCATTCCGGAACGGAACGTATTGGAGAGAATCAATCCATCAATCACTTCTTTTGTTGAAGAAGAAGCAATATTGATGATGCGTCCAAAATCATTTGATTGCATGTGAGGCAAAACAGCACGAGTCGTACGGATATAACTCAGTAAGTTTTTCTCAAATGCCGCCATCCAATCCGAGTCTGTTACATCTTTGAATCCTCCAGCTGTTGGTCCACCTGTATTGTTAACTAAAATATCCACACCATTGAATTCTTTTGATACCCATGAAAAAAGAGCATGTAGGTCTTCTACAGAAGACATGTCACATTTCTTGTAATAGACTTTCGGATTATTTGTCAGCTGCTGGATTTCTTTAACAGTGCTATCCAATGTCTCTACATTACGGCTCGATAATAGGACGGTTGCGCCTTCTTTTGCAAATTCCAAAGCCGTTGCTTTTCCCAAACCTTTACTCGATGCGGTCACGAGAACAATTTTATCTTGTAACTGTAAATCCATCTGATCCCTCTTCTCTAATAGAGTTTAATTAACTTCCAGGTTTGCTTCTAATTCGATTTCCACATTTCCTTTTAATGCTCGACTGATCATACATGAGCTTTCGGCTTTCTGCGACAGTTTCCGAGCTAAATCCAAATCCTTTTCGGAACATAAAATAAGATGGGGACGATGAATGATTTTTTTATATGTGATGATTCCATTTGTAATATCAACGATGCCTTCAGACGTCATCGTCAAACTTTCTTTTTCAATATTGCTTCGTTCGAGCATAGCTGCGAGTGTAATAATGTAGCAAGTAGCGGCTGCACCCAATAACATTTCATCGGGATTTGTTCCAATACCTGGTCCATCCATTTCTGGTGGAATCGAAACTACGGTATGTAAGTTTGCGGTATCAATAGTGCCTACGTCATTACGGAGACCGGGCCAATTTGCGGTTAAATGAAATGAATGAAGTGCCATGATGAACTTCCTCCTTGATGTTGTTTTTTTCAGTGTAAAGGAATTTAACGAAAATAGCAGGAAACGAATAGTGCAAATGTAAGTTTGCACTATTCGTTTGCGACGAAGCTAGCAAAGCGATGCAGGAGCACCGGTTTTTCTAATGACGAGGAGACTGAAGCCGTGCCCGCCGCAATGGAAATCAACATTTTCTTGCATCCGATCTTTTTCAATAGTAAACAGGTATATACTCATATTATTGTTTGTCTACAGTCTGAACATCTTTCCACATGGAAAGATGTTTTTTCTTTATATAGAAGGAAATCGCAATTTTTACAGAGACTTTATGTGAAAACGTATTTTTAAGAAAAAATAGATGATGTTGGATGTTATCCATAAAATATGGACATAAACGTATATATTACAAATATAACAAGGTGTCGAATCCTGTCACGCAATTGATAACTTCTACACACGGCTTTGCAATTGATCTGCAATGCGGGGGTGGTATGCTTGTTTTCGTTAGTGAAAAGGAGGAAATTCATTTATGAAAAAGCAAATCGTTGCACTAACTGCAATTGCAGCACTATCAGTAGGGACGGCAGCACAAGCATCTGCATCTAGCGTCCATACGGTACAATCAGGAGATACATTGTGGTCTATTTCCCAGGACAACAATGTTAGCGTACAAGATTTACAAGATTGGAACGACTTAGAGTCTACTCTTATATATCCATCAGATGAACTTATAGTAGCAGACAAAGTAAACAAACATGTTGTTGTAAAAGGTGATTCACTTTTCAAAATCGCTAAAAAGCACAACTTAACAGTTAAGGAATTAAAAACTTGGAATAATATTTCTGGTGATTTAATCTTCCCAGGTGACCAGTTAGTATTGGAAGGAACAAAAGTTGCTTCTGCGCATACAACGGCTAAACCTGCTTCTAATAAAGCAAAAGCTCCAGCTCAATCTCAATCAACTGCTAAAGCATCTGCTCCGGCACCAGCTGCCGTACAAACTTCAGCTTCAGTTAAAGAGATGACAGTAACAGCAACAGCATACACCGCTTATTGCTCGGGATGTTCTGGTACTACAGCAACGGGTATTGACTTGCGTGCAAATCCGAACCAAAAAGTTATCGCGGTAGATCCATCTGTCATTCCATTGGGATCACGTGTATGGGTTGAAGGTTATGGGGAAGCAATCGCCGGCGATACTGGTGGTGCAATTAAAGGTCAAACTATTGATCTGTTCATGGCTAAAGAGCAAGATGCAGTAACTTGGGGTCGTAAAACAGTCAAAATTAAAATCTTAGATTAATAGTGTTAGAAAAGATGAGTCTTGTACTCATCTTTTTTTATGCAATGACATGGGACGATAGGATATCGGACATTTCTTCTGAAAACACAACATTGACGTATGAAAAGCAACTTAGAACGAAAAAAGCCTGGACAGAAAAATGCCCAAGCTTTTTTGGTATTTACAGTGGACAGCTTTTACACGGTTTGCTGGCACCTTCCGTTTGGTAATACAGACAACATGTTTTGCGTGTTGTCCCTTGATGACATGCGTATAAAGAGATGGGATGTTGTTTGCTCATCCCGTATTCCTCGGCTGGTAAATCGATTAACCGCTGAAATGTATCGTGATCTTTGAGTACGGTTTCCAAAATCCATTTTACATAGGTAAAGATATTTTCGAACAATACGACACGGGAAATGCCTTTTTCTTTTGCAAGCATCTCAACCATCGGAACCAATAAAGATGCATATAGATTTTTTGAAATCCACTGAACGGTTGTATGAAGTGGTTCAGTAGTATTGATTGGAAACGAATAAACTGGCAGCCAACTAGAATTTTTGGAATTATCCTCAATGGTAATAAATCGGCATTCGTTTGCCTCAACTACAACCCCATATTTAATACGGGCATAAATCATGAGAGCTGCCATATAACCGATTCGTTTTGCTGTCATCGAAGCGGCATGCCCTCTTGAAGGACTTCCATATTCACTCATTAAACGTGAAAAAAGGTGCTCACGGACTTGTGAATCAAATAATTGATCAAAGGTCAGTGTATACAATGCGTCTTCGTCCATATGCCATCGGAAACTGGATGCCAGGTCTTTCGTTATGAGGTTCTTCATTATGCGCTACCTTTTTTCCGTTGGGTCATTAATAAGAAAATGAAATACGGTGCACCTACAGCTGCAGTCCAAACACCTGCGGGCACTTCAATTGGGGCAAATGCAACACGTGCAATCCAGTCTGCAATGAGGACAAGCAATGCGCCAACACCCGCTGAAAATAACACCATCGACTGAAATTTAGGTCCCACGATTCTTCTGGCAATATGGGGAGCAAGCAATCCAACAAATCCGATTCCTCCAGCAAACGCAACTGCCACACCGGTCAATCCGGTACTTATCAGTAACAAAACGACTCGATTTCGGTTAACCTTCGACCCTACCCCCGTTGCAATATCATCGCCGAGTTCCAAAATGTTCATTTGTCGACGAAGTAAGAGAGAAATCAATATCAATAAAAGAGCCCATGGCATCAACACCGAAACTTGAGACCAATTGGCTCCATAAATACTGCCTGTAGTCCAAATCGTTGCTTGACTAGCTTGATAAATAGGACCCATCAAAATCCAGATGGTTGTCCCTGCTTGCATAAAAGCAGCAACTGCAATCCCGATCAAAAGAAGTCGGAACGGCGCGATGCCGTTTTTCCATGATAGTGCAAAGACAATCAGTGCGGTTAGCGTAGCACCTAAAAAGGCGAATAAGGGTAACCACTGAATACTGACGGTGAGGGCATTATTTTCATCTGAAAATAGAGATAGAAATAAAACTACAGCGAATGAAGCTCCGGCTGTTACTCCTATTAAATCAGGAGATGCCAGTGGGTTTTTCGTGATGCCCTGCAGGATTGCGCCAGATACTGCCAGTGCCATACCTACAAAAAGGGCCATCATAATACGAGGTAATCTAAAATCTATCAATATGATGCGGTCGAACTCTTCTCCATAACCGAATAAAGCAGCAAGTACTTTGCTCGGAGATAGTGGGAATTCCCCAGACCCCGCAGAAAGCAGCATTACCATAATAACTGCAGCAAACACAAGGATAGTGGCAATCACAGGATGACGTGTAAAATCTATTCGATTGAAAATTTTCATTTGTTAAATCCCCAGCTTTCTGCGAGCCACAAAAATAAAGAACGGCACACCAATTAGAGCCGTCATGACACCAACTGGTAGTTCCTGAGGCATGAGTACATAGCGACTTCCTATATCCGCCAACAATAGAAGTATGGCTCCCCCTATGGCTGAATAAGGAAGAATCCAGCGATGGTCAAGTCCGACTAAAGAACGGATTAAATGGGGAATAATAATGCCGACAAAGCCAATAGGCCCAGCGACAGCAACGGCGCACCCTGCCAAAACCACAGCACAAGCACCAAAGAAAAATTTAATCCAAATAGTCCGTTGACCAAGCCCGACTGCCACATCGTCTCCAATACTCAATACATTAAGTTCTTTGGCACGCAAGAAAGTTGCTGCCAAAGCGATAGCCATATAGGGCAATGCAGTGATTAGCAATTCGATTGGTCGATTTGCCACGGAACCGGCAAGCCAAAATAATACTTGATCAAGTGCAGTCTCATTTAATACCAATAGTCCTTGTGTAAAGGAAGCAAATAAAGCGGTAATGGCGGAACCTGCTAATGTCAATTTAAGCGGTGTCAGGCCTTCACGACCTGCGCTGCTCAAAACGAACACTAGAATAAAAGCAAAACTTGCACCGGCAAAACTTAGCCACATATAGGACTGCAGACTTTGCACGGAGAAAAACACAACGCCCACAACTACAAAGAAACTTGCACCTGCATTCACACCAAGAATACTCGGTGAGGATAGTGGGTTTCGTGTGATTGATTGCATGATGGCACCAGAAACACCAAGACATGCACCGACGAATGCGGCGATTAATGAACGTGGAAAACGAACATCCTTAATAATAAGATGTTCATTTGAACCATTTGGATTGAAAAAAGAAAGGTATGCATCCCGCCAGGTCGTATCGGTATAGCCATAAACCAGACTGGCGCTCATGAGAAAAAGAATGGTAAAAACGCCAATTGCAATTCCCCATCCACGTTTACTATTTGTATGTATCATAAAAGACCCCTGAAATTTTTATTTAAAAACACTGGTTGACAAATAAAATCGTAACAGATAAAGTACTAGTTGTAAATGATTTTCATTCTCAATTGAATGATAAAAGGAGAAAAAAACATGAAAAAATTAGGTCTTTTATTAATAGCGTTCATGCTAGTCATTTTAGCTGCATGTGGCAATAAAGAGGAAAAAACACCAACTAGTGGTGAAGACAAAGATAAGGTAAAAGAAGAAAGCTACACTGTGACTCATGCAATGGGTGAAACAACAATTAAAGGCGAACCGAAACGTATTGTTGTTTTAACTAACGAAGGTGTGGAAGCTTTACTTGCAATGGGCGTCACGCCTGTAGGAGCTGTCGAAGCGTACACTGGAGATACTTGGTATGAACACACAGCTGAACAATTAAAAGACACGAAGCCAGTAGGTAAGGAGTCTGAACCTTCTCTTGAAGCGATTGCAGCACTTAAACCTGATTTGATTATCGGTAATAAAATGCGCCATGAAAAAGTATACGAGCAGTTAAGCAAAATTGCGCCAACTGTTTTTGCGGAAACGTTGCGTGGCGACTGGCAGGAAAATTTCAAACTCTACTCAAAAGCAATCAATAAAGAAGAAGTTGGCCAAGAAAAATTGGACGCTTATAATAATCGGATTGAAGACATGAAAGCATCTTTAGGCGATAAAACACAACAAGAAGTATCAATGGTTCGTTTTATGGCTGGCGATGTGCGTATTTACCATAAAGATACTTTCTCGGGTGTCATTTTGGAACAGCTTGGATTTGCACGTCCTGCTGAGCAAGATGTTGCTGATTTCGCTGAAAGAGGAGTAACAAAAGAGCGAATCCCTGCAATGGATGGAGATATCTTGTTCTATTTTACGTATGAAACTGGTGACAAAGAAGCAACAAAATTAGAAGAAGAATGGATTAATGATCCATTGTTCCAAAACCTTGAAGTTGCGAAAGCAAATAAAGTATTCAAAGTGGACGATACAATTTGGAATACAGCTGGTGGTTACTTAGCTGCCCAGTTGATGTTGGATGATTTGGAGAAACATTTCGAATAAGAAGGATAACACTGCCCTTTGAACAATATCGAATTGTTCAAGGGCAGTTTTTTGTACTTTTTTACAGATATAAGTTTAAAATGGAAGCTCTCACCCAAGATGTTGAATCGGGCATGGGCGATGTTTTCAATGAAGTGGCCGAATATAAAAATCACAAAAATGCTATCGGTTATACGTTCCGCTTTTTCTCTACAGAAATGGTGAAAAATGAGAAAATACGATTGCTGGAGGGGGATGGGGTCTATCCGGATAAAGAATCCATTCGCTCAGGGACATATCCGATAACAGCGGAATTCTACGCAATTACTGCTGGAACAGCAACCCACATGCTCAAGCCTTCATTGATTGGATTCTTTCGGATGAAGGACAAGAGTTGGTAGAAAAAACAGGATACGTACCCACCAAATGATGTCCGCCGTTTGTAGACTAAACTGTGGTTTATCTAAAAGAACATGCACTTTGACAATTCTGAATTGTCGGAGTGCATGTCTCTTTTTATGATAAAATAAATCAAAAGAAAGGGTGATGACTCATGGCAAATGGTCAAAATCGTGCAGATGTAAAACCTGGGTTAGAAGTGAACGTTATTTTGAAAAAAGATCAACGTACAGGAGTGAAAACAAAAGGGATTGTGAAGAATTTGCTAACCAATTCTGCCCATCATCCTCACGGCATTAAAGTCCGTTTAGAAGATGGTCAAGTTGGTAGAGTGTGCGATATTTTATCTTCAGATAAGTTAGTATGAAATTTTATGTAGCATCCAGTTTTCAAAACAAGGAGATTGTAAGGGCAGTGAGCGGAAAACTCACGATGCTGGGGTGGCATCACACCTATGATTGGACACAAAACGAACGAGCTTGTTCACTCGAAGACTTAAAGCGAATAGGAATTCTTGAAAAACAGGCAGTCGCTGATTCCGATGTGGTGATTGTGATTTTACCTGGTGGAAAAGGGAGTCATATCGAACTTGGACTGGCCATTGCCTGGCAAAAGAAAACCTTCTTGTATTCGCCGAACTTAGAAGCCATGGATATGGATACGACCAGTACGTTTTACCATTTGGCAGACGTTCAGATTTGCGAAGGGTCGATTGAAGAATTGATTTCTACTGTTTTTTGCCAAAGCACCAAATCGTAGAAACAACCAACTTGCAGGATGGGGGATGTCGTTATGAGACAGGTAATTGCTTTAGGTGGCGGAGGCTTTTCAATGGAGCCGGAAAACCCTTTGTTGGATCGATACATTCTTGAACAAAGTCCAAAAGAGAATCCGAAAATTTGTTTTATTGGAACAGCCAGTGGTGATGCGGAAGGATATGTCGAACGATTTTATAATTTTTTCCGCATGGAAGAGTGTGAACCTAATCATTTGTCCTTGTTCAAACCACATACACGCGATATTAATGACTTCATAATGAATCAAGATATCTTGTATGTTGGCGGAGGCAATACCAAAAATCTAATGGCATTGTGGCGCGAGTGGGAACTTGATGTTACCATTCGACAAGCTTATGACAAAGGGACGATTCTTGCCGGTTTGAGTGCGGGGTCTCTTTGCTGGTTTGAAGATGGGATCACCGATTCCTATGGTTCAGGACTGGAACCGATCTCCTGTTTAGGTATTCTGCGAGGTAGTCACTGTCCACATTATGACGGGGAAGAAGATAGACGATCAGCTTATCAGAAATTTATCCTGGAAGGGAAAATCGGTAGTGGTTATGCTGCCGATGATGGGGTTGCTTTACACTATATCGATGAAGAATTGCATAAAATTGTAAGCTCACGTGTTCATGCTAAAGGGTATCGAGTAGACAAAGAAAAAGAAGCAATTTTAACCACTCACTATTTAGGTGTGAAATAGTGGGCACTGCTAAAAGAAGGTAGGGACAAATTATTTACATTCCATCATATTTTGAAATGATTGATCGACAAGAAATAAATGAAGTAATAGAGACCTATGGATTTGCGACACTTACCTCAATTCATGAAGGTTCATTGACGGCTTCACAACTGCCGCTGTTATTGAGTGAGGATAAAACGGAGCTCATTGGGCACTTTGCAAAAGGAAATAAACAATGGGTAGATATTGAGAATCAGCAAGTATTGGTTTTGTTCCAGGGCCCACATTGTTATATTTCACCATCATGGTATGAGACGCAAAATACAGTCCCGACATGGAATTATGTAACGGTTGAGATTACAGGAAAAGTGAAACTCCTAAAAGAAGGCGATTCGCGATTATGGCAATCTATGGTTGCTTTAACAGAAAAGTACGAGGAGCCTACTAGCACATACAATTTAATGGGTGTGGACCCCTCCTATATTTCTTCTTTATCGAAAGGAGTAATGGGTTTTACGATTTCTATCGATAATATCAAAGGGAAAGCAAAACTAAGTCAAAATCATCCAACAGCTCGTGTGGAGCGCGTAGTTGAAGCGCTTCGGGAAACAAATAAGTCTGATGAAAAAGCCATTGCAAAATGGATGGAGAAAAAAATGAGTGTGGATAAATAAAGGGGAAACCAAATGGAAATTCGTAAATTGACAGGTGAAGATGCGTTTAAATATTGGGAGTTAAGATTGGAAGCATTGCAGCAAGATCCTGATGCTTTTGCAACGACTTACGAAGATGCAATCGCCCGTAAAAATCCAGTGGAGCGAGTAGCAAACAATCTAGATGCAGAAGGAAGTTCGACACTAGGAGCATTTATCGATAATGAATTGGTTGGTGTGATGACCGTATCAGGTGAAGGCGCTTCCAAATTACGCCACCGAGTGAACTTGTTTGCCGTCTATGTGACACCCCGAGTACGTGGTAAGCAAATCGGAAAGGCGTTATTGGAAGCAACGATTGAACATGCCAAGACATGGCAGGGGGTAGAAAAAATGAATTTAACGGTTGTATCAACAAATGATTCTGCGATTCGGTTGTATGAAAAAGTCGGTTTTAAAACTTTCGGTCACGAGCATCATGCAATGAAAGCGGGTCATAAGTATGTGGACAAATTGTATATGAGCCTGGAGTGGTAGGTGATTAAAGTGACTAATTTAGAACGGGCTATTCAGTTAAGAGAAAATGGGCATGCTCTGGAAGCATTGGTTATATTAAAGAGTTTATTATTGAATGACTCAAATAATCCAGCTATTCTCTACCAATGTGCATGGGCTTGCGACGTCCAAGGCATGGAAAGAGAAGCGGTTCCCTATTATGAACAAGCACTTGATAATGGATTGACAGGACACGAGAGAGAAGGAGCTTTTGTTGGACTTGGTAGTACTTATCGCGTGATTGGAGAATACGCTAAATCACGGAACGTATTTGAAAAAGGAATGGCTGAATTTCCGGAAAATAAAGCAATGCCGGTGTTTTTTGCTATGACGTTACATAATTTAAAAGAATATGACCTTGCTATGGAAACATTGCTATGCGTGGTATCAACCACAACTCGAGATAAAGACATCGAACGATATGTAAATGCCATTCGTTTCTATAAAGACAAATTAAATAAAACTTGGTGATATGACTTGGAACATGAACTTCTGACAGTCTTTAATGAAAAGCATCAAAAGGTCGGGGAAAACACGAGAGCTTTTATTCATCAAGAGGGGCTATGGCATGTGACATTTCATTGCTGGTTTGTCCAACAGATTAATGGCCTGCCGCACCTCTATTTTCAACAAAGAAGTAATGCCAAAAAAGATTTCCCAGGCCATTTTGACATAACAGCTGCTGGGCATCTCCTTGCTACTGAAACGGTAAACGAAGGAATCCGAGAGGTGAAAGAAGAGCTCGGTGTTAATCTTAGTATGGAAGACCTTCGACCCATCGGCATTTTGAAAGACAGCATTGTGCAAAGGAATTTTATTGATAATGAATTTGCACACACGTATGTCTACATGATGGTAGGCGGTAGTCCTTCCTTCCATTTACAGGAAGAAGAAGTCAGTGCCATTTATTCAGCACCTATTTCTGAAGTGGTAAGGTTATACGAGCGTGAAGTTGATCAAATATCTTTGGGGTGCATACTATCAATTAATAAAGATCGATTAGAAATCAAGGTGTCACTTGAAGACTTCGTACCTCACGGCGGTGACTATATGAAGCAAGTCTTGAAGGCAATCCAATAAAGGAGGCATAATATGAAAGTAATCGATTTACATTGTGATGTTCTGTATAAATTGTCGATAATGGATGAATTACCTCCATATGAAATTGCAGACTGTCTGCAAGCGAATAAAAATAGATTGATTGCTGGAGAAGTCCAAGTGCAGTTTTTTGCCATATTCATTTCTCCTGAAGTGCCTCAGAATGAAAAGTTCATGGCTGCCCTTCGTCAGGTTGAATTGTTCCATACACACGTGCTCGCACCGAATCCAGAAATTGTCCACATTACAGATTGGACCCAGATTGAACATCTCGGAGAGAATGAAATCGGTGCTGTGCTGACACTTGAAGGTGCAGATGCATTTGGCGAAGACCTTGGCAAGTTGAGCGCTTTGCTGGATGCTGGGGTGAAGCTTGTAGGGCTTACATGGAATCATGCGAATGCATTGGCGCATGGAGCGGATGAACCATCCCATTTAGGCTTGACGCCATTTGGGTACGAAGTGGTGGAAATGTTGAATGAACATAATGTTTTAATCGATGTATCCCATTTGAACGAACAGTCATTTTGGGATGTGGTTGCACAAGCGAAACACTCAATTGCCAGTCATTCGAATGCAAGAAGCCTTTGTGACCACCCGCGGAATTTAACCGATGAACAAGCCAAAGCATTGGTCGATAAAGGAGGACACATCCACGTCGTGTATTATCCACCGTTTATCCACAACGAGGGTAATCCAGTTACTCTTGAACACTTGATGCAACACCTTACTCATTTCTCAAAGTTAGTAGGTGTTCAGCATTTGGGACTTGGCTCAGATTTTGATGGCATTAGTGTGTTTGTCGAAGGTTTGTGTGATGCGAGTGATACACAAAATGTGGTTAAGACTTTAAGTGGACATTTTACGGAAGAAGAGGTTCGGGGGATTACCTCAAACAATTTCAAAAACTATATTCGAAAAGTGATTGCTACCAGTTAGCAGTCACTTTTTTGTATGTAAATTCACATGCGGTGAAACTTTTAACAGTTTCACCCGTATTAAGAGGAGAAAACATCTAAGAAACGAGGAATTCAAATGGGATTAACTTTCCTTTATAGCATCATCATTGCAATCGTTGTTGCAGTTCTAATCATGCCGCTGACATTGCCTAAAGAAAAACGCAAAGAAATTGCCGCTGGTATTATTGGAACTGCAATTGGCTTGGCAATTATTATCTTCACATTCTATTACGTAACGAATATTGATCGAAATCTATCTGCTCTTTGGCCGCTTGCCATTTTGGCGACAGGTCTTGGCGTATTTTCAGCAACAGGTAAAGAACGTCAAGTTAAAGGAGTACTTTTCCTTGCTGCCCTCGTATTTGGGGGCTACATGTTAAGCGCTCAGTTGTTTAATGCAGATGAAAAATTCGATTCCGCAAAAATGAAGCAAGAAGTTGAAATCGAAGCCTTTGATGAAAAGGAAACGCCTGCAAGTGTTCCACCAAAATTTGCACGCAATAAAATGAAAAAAGCATTCGGTCAAGTACCGAATACGAGTTACTACGAATTAGGTAGACTGCAAATTCAAAAAGTGGATGATGCCTTTGTTTACATTGCACCAGTTGAGTTTTCCGGTTTCTTTAAATGGGTGAATGGGGACACCACCCCAGGATATTTCATGATGAGTGCAACCGATTCAACGGACAATCCGAAGTTTGTAAAAGCAGAAATGTCGTATACACCATCATCATTTTTCCAAAAAAATGTTGCACGCCATTTACGTCTGGAGTTGTCAGAAACAATTTTCCATGGTGATATGCAGCTTGAAATTGATGACGAAGGAAAGCCACATTATATCCGTTCATTCGGGAAGTTCGTATCTGCACGTAATGGTTTTGAAGTGACAGGAGTAGCTGTGGTGAATCCACAATCCGGTGACGTCAAAACGTATGCATTGAACGAAGTCCCTGACTTCATTGATGGAGCTGTATCGCCAGAAGTGGTGAGTTTGCAAAATAGTTATTTCGGAAACTACGTACATGGATTCTGGAACAGTAAGTTTGGTAAAAAAGATGTGAAGCTCCCTTCCGATGAAGGAACAGAAGCGAATGTCAGCCCTGTTTTTAATGAGAATGGGGAAATGTATTACTTCACTGATTTCACAAGTCCAAAAGAAGGCGTGGATTCCATGCTTGGGTATTCATTAACGGATGCACGAACAGGCGAAGCCACTTATTATACAGGTAATATGGAAGAGTCCTATATGGATTCATATGGTGCACTTCAAATCGTTGAAAAGAAATTCATCGAGAAAAAATGGTTTGGTGAGATGCCGATTCTGTACAATTTCTACGGGGAAGCAAGTTGGTTGACGCCGGTTCTTGATGCCAACGGATTTTTGCAAAACTACTTTATCGTGTCTGCGGCAAATCCCGAAATTTCCGCTTTTGCCAATACACCAAACGAAGCATTGAAGTTGTATAAAACAGCATTGCAACGTGGTGGCAGCAGTGTAGATGGAAGTTCTAGTTCAGAGGAAGCTACAACTACCGGTAATGTCGAGCGCGTCTACAAAGAACGAGTAGGAGATTTCACACTTGTTTCGTTCATGTTAACGGACGGTACCAATTACTTAGTATCCACAGAAGTGGAGCCTTTGGCGGTCTACTTGAAAGAGGGAGATCAAGTGAACGTGACTTATTTGAATACTGGCGAAATGTTCTTGCCTGTTAAAGAAATGAAGATAACCGGATTGGAATAATAGAAAGGCTGTCTCGATGAATTCGAGACAGCCTTTTACTTATTTATCTCTTGTTTTTAATATGGCCATCTGCTTTTCGTCACGCATTTGCGCAAGTTCATCAATGGTTGAACGGCCGTAGGATTCGCGTGATTTCGTCGATAAACGGGAAATGGTTTCCTCGTCCATTTTGAGATTTCCTTGTGCATCCCAGCTCTTTTCCATAGTCGGACCGAGATGGCGCATGAATGATTCCATACCACCCTGACCACCACCTAGATGCATGCCGAGCATCGGTCCGGTTGCTGCCCATCTTAACCCGATTGAATCTTTGACGATTTCGTCCACATCTTCCATTGCAACTACGCCTTCATCAACTAAATACATAGCTTCCCTCAGCATAGCAAACTGCAATCGGTTCGCTACAAAACCAAAAACTTCTTTTTGGATATGTTGTGGGGCTTTGCCCAGTGTTTTGTAAAACACGAGCGCATCTTCTACTGCTTCATTTGATGTGAATTGACCTGGTACGACTTCAACTAAAGGCATTACAAGTGGAGGATTGAATGGATGGCCAATTAACATGCGGCACTTGTCCTTCATGAATGCCGAAATATCACTTGCAGGGATTGTTGAAGAAGAAGACAGTAACAAAGTATGTGCTTCCACATATTTTTCGATTTCAGCGAAGAGTTTCTGTTTCAGAGCCAATTTTTCAGGTCCATTCTCCTGTAGCACTGCTGCCCCCGTTACGGCTTGTTGTAAGTTGGATGTAAGAGTCAAACGTGATTCGAAACCTGTTGCCGGCAGGTTGAGTAAAGTTAACGTAGAGCCAATTGACTTGAAATGCTGTTCTGATACTTCGTTCAAATCTGGCCTAGGATCGTATAATCTTACCGTCAATCCGTGTGCTAAAAATAAAGTTGCCCACGAAAGTCCAATCGTTCCTGCCCCAATTACTGTCACGGGGTTGAAGCGTTGTAAATCACTATGTATACACGTCATGGCTCATCCTCCTAGTTTTAACTAAAACCATGTTATCATATTTAAATAGTTCTATTGTGTGAATTTTTTGAATGAGTAGAGGATGTGGACGATGATGAGTTTTGGTGGCGTTCCCGAGTGGTTTTACATATTAGCATTTGCCGTGGTCATAGGAATTGTTGTATTCACGGAATGGTGGACTCGTTGAATTATAGTGTGAAAGAAGGTTTTCAATCATGAATCAAGCACAAGTCGTTATTGTAACTGGCGCTTCACAAGGCATTGGACGCGGAATTGCGGAAGCTTATGTGGCAAAAGGTGCACAAGTAGTTCTGGCTGATGTGAAAGAGAAGCTAGGTAAAGAAGTGAGCAAACAGCTTGTTGGCAGTGTTTTTGTTAAAACAGATGTAAGAAAAGAAGCCGACATCAAAAATTTAATGCAAGAAACATTAAAAAAATTCGGTCGTATCGATATTTTGATTAATAATGCAGGGAAGAGCAACTTCAAACCATTATTCGATTTATCGATAACGGAGTGGGATGAAGTTATCAACACGAATTTACGCAGTGTCTTTTTGTGTTCACGTGAAGCCGCAATGCAAATGCGTCAGCAGGAAAGTGGAGGTTCAATCGTCAATATCGCTTCTACGCGCGCAACCATGTCCGAACCGAATTCAGAAGCATATGCGGCAACAAAAGGTGGAATCGTCGCTATCACTCATGCGCTCGCAGCATCTCTTGCGGAGCATCATATAACGGTGAACGCAATATCTCCAGGCTGGATAGAGACAGGGGATTACAACGAACTTCGAGATGTTGACCACAAACAGCATCTCTCTGGGAGAGTGGGCAAGCCATCAGATATAGCCAAAGCATGTCTGTATTTAACCGATCCTCAAAACGATTTTGTCACAGGCATTAATTTGGTTGTGGATGGTGGCATGACGCGCAAAATGATTTACGAACATTAAGTTGGATGTAAGAGGAGGTTTATTATGTTTCATTGGAAAGGTGCCGCGGGTGTGTGCATCAATGAAAACAATCAAATATTGATGGTGTTGCAAGCTGCACCAGATGAAGAGCCGAAATGGACGATTCCTTCAGGCGGAATCGAAGGTAGGGAGACGTATGAGGAAGCTTGCATACGAGAGTTCGAAGAAGAAACTGGTTTGACTGTTGAAATTGTGTCGAAACTTCAGGACAAAAACGGAGTGAATGCACAGTATGGGATTTCTTATGATTTGCAATACTTTTTGGTGGAGCAAGTAAGTGGGGAGTTGACCTTGCAGGACCCTGATGATTTTATTTTAGAGATAGCCTGGAAATCTGCCGATGAATTGGATTCGTTAGAAATGAGTTATCCCGAGGACGTGGCGTTCTTGAAGGAACTGCTGGTTAAGGCGACTGAAAGTTGAATTAGGAGATAATTGGTTAGTTGCCCCTATAAGGTGGAAAGTTGCCCCAATATGACCAAGAGTTGCCCCTATAACACCAAAAGTTGCCCCAATAACTTCAAATGATGACATGAAAAAAGCCTTCCCAACCTAGCAGGGAAGGCTTTTCACTACTTTTAATACGCTTTTGCCCAGTAAACCATCTTGTCAGCTGGTTTTTCGCAGCAAACGCATGTATCGCTTAACTTTTCTTGTTCAAATGGGATGCAACGTGACGTCGCGGAAGTTTCTTCTTTAATGAACTCTTCACATGCCACATCTCCACACCACATGGCTTTGATGAAGCCTGGTTTTTCAACCAGCACACGCTTGAAATCTTCAAATGATTTCGCGACAGACGTGTGTTCTTCCCTATGAGACAAGGCTTTGTTGAACAAATTGTTCTGAATGTCTTCAAGTAATCCCGTCAGTTTAGCTTCCAGCTCATCCGCAGACACCACAATTTTCTCACCAGTGTCACGTCTAACCAGCACGACTTGACCTTGCTCTATATCTTTTGGTCCAACTTCCAGGCGAATTGGAATTCCTTTCATTTCATACTCATTGAATTTCCAACCTGGTTTTTTGTCCGATGCATCTATACCGACTCGCGCACTGCCAGATAAGCGCTCTTTTAGGTCGTACGCATAATCCAATACACCTTCTTTATGTTGTGCAATCGGCACAATCATCACTTGTGTAGGTGCAATTTTTGGAGGCATGACAAGGCCGCGATCGTCACCGTGCACCATAATCATGGCCCCGATAATACGAGTAGTGAATCCCCATGATGTTTGGTGGACATATTGTTGCTTGCCTTCTTTATCTAGATATTTGATATCGAATGCTCGGGCAAAGCCATCTCCGAAATGATGTGAAGTGCCGGATTGCAAAGCTTTTCCGTCATGCATCAATGTTTCAATCGTATACGTGGATTTCGCTCCGGAAAATTTCTCTTTATCCGTTTTCTGCCCTTTCACGACAGGGATAGCAAGCCACTCTTCACATAACTGTGCGTATTCATCCAACATGCGGATGGTTTCAACTTGTGCATCCTCATCTGTCGCGTGTGCAGTATGTCCTTCTTGCCATAAGAACTCTAGCGTGCGTAAAAACGGGCGTGTCGTTTTCTCCCAACGGACAACGTTTGACCATTGGTTATATAGCTTAGGCAAGTCACGGTAAGAATGAATGATATTGCTGAAATGCTCACAAAATAATACTTCTGAAGTTGGTCGTACACATAAACGTTCAGCTAATTTCTCGTCTCCACCATGCGTCACCCATGCGACCTCAGGTGCAAATCCTTCTATATGGTCTTTTTCTTTTTGCAATAAAGATTCTGGAATGAACAGTGGCATATAGACATTTTCATGGCCGGTTGCTTTAATACGTGCATCCAGCGCTTCTTTTACATTGTCCCAGATTGCGTAACCATAAGGACGGATAATCATCGAACCTCGCACGCTTGAATAATCGGCCAGTTCCGCTTTCGTCACAACATCCGTAAACCACTGAGCGAAGTCTTCATCCATCGCCGTCACACTTTGCACAAACTCTTTTTTCATTGAAAACACCCCTTTATTGTTGTTTATCGTACATTTGCGCTAGCTGCATATTCCACAAGAGCCAACAAGAAAATCATTATTAAAAGTTGCCTAATAAACAAAAAAGCTCTGCAACAAACGAGGGACCATGTCTCCATGGCGGTACCACCCTCATTTGAAGCAAAGCTTCACACTCATACATGTTAACGACTGTCGCCGCGAATATCTTTCGAAATCGAACTCAAAGGTAGGTTCAAGAAGTGGTCTTTAGGAGTCTTTCACCGTACAACTCCCTCTCTAAAAAAACACACGTTTCTTTACTGGTCCTTCTCAACGTTGTTTAACTATTTCTGTGATTATATCGGGTAAAGTTTTAAAGTGTCAACAAATTTATTTTGGGCTCATGTGATATAATGAGCCAATGAAACATTATGAAAAGAGGCGCACTATGCTAACATTTGAACAAAAACAAGAAATCATTGAATCGTACCCTGAGCTGACAAAAAAAGAAGTATCATTAAAACGTTTGAACTATCATTTCGAAGACAGCCTATATGACAAAAAAACGGTCGTATATCACTTGCACCCAAACGGCAACGGCTTTGTTTTTGTTGGGGATTTAAAAAAATATGATTCAGATAGTAAAGGCATGATCAACATTCGTGAAGCGACGGAAGCTGAGTTACGCGAAATGATTACAGATTCCATTGGGATTTTATCTGAAGAAGAACATTATGAAGAAGAAGTACTCAACGTAGAGCAAGTATGGAAAAATCGCGAAGGACAGGAATTGAAGCTTGTTCAGGAAGATACATTGTGGAATATTTATCACACGCACAACCTGGAAGAAAGCTACGGTTCATTTGAAGAAGCAGAAGAGTATTTATTGAGTGAAGGATTCCGCACATCGACTAAATGATGATTATCCGAAAAATAACAAAAGGGGAAACGCCGCCGTGGGCATTATTGCTTTTGGCGGATCCTTCCCGTGCAGTTGTAGAAGAATACGTAAAGAGTGGAAATGTTTATGTTGGCGAAGAGTCAGGCAAAGCCATCGCTGTATATGTTCTGAAAGAGACGGGGAAAATTGTCGTTGAAATTATGAATGTTGCTGTCCATGAAGACTTCCAAGGAAGAGGACACGGCAAACAACTAATTTCTCACGCAATAAGTGAAGCTTCTAAACGAGGATACGCTCAAGTTGAAATCGGGACTGGCAATTCTAGTATTCTCCAATTGAAGCTATATCAGCAATGTGGATTTCGTATAATCGGCATCGATTTCGATTATTTTACACGTAATTATGATGAACCGATAGTTGAAAATGGTTTGTTGTGTCGCGATATGATTCGCCTATGTTACACATTTGAGGACTAGGATTTTATTTCCTGGTTCTTTTTGCTTTGGAAGTATTTATTTTTTATCGATATACTAGTAGAAACAATTATCGATAGGTGGTGTACGAGGTTGAATATTGAATATAAAGACAAGGTGACGAACAAGCTGTATCGGGAAGTTATCGCATTTGCCAATGGAACCGGTGGTACGCTGAAAATAGGAATGGAAGACGAAATGAGCATCATGGGATTGGAAAATCCTTTAGCAGAGGAAAATGCCTTATATGATCAGTTAAGTAAAATGGTCGAACCTTTGCCGTTGATTGATGTCAAACACGTAATTATAGATGGAAAAGTAATTTTAGAGGTAACAGTGAAAGCAACTGAACATGTGTATCGTAAACGATCTACATTGTTCGAGGAGCTTTATGTTCGGTATGGTTCGAAAAAACGCTTATTGAGAACAGCAGAAGAAGTGCAACGTTTTATACTCTTGCGCCAACTTGATGAAACTGAAAATGCGCTAACTACTATCAAGTTCCAACGTGAAGATTTTTTGGGATTTGTCGATTTTGTACAAACCTTGAAAAGTAAAATGCCAAGATTTGAAAATGTGGAAGAAAACCTGGAAGATGTATTGGCCTCGTACAATGCAATTCGTTGGAATAATGGTGAATTTGTTTTAACACGATTGGGTACGTGGTTGTCAGATTCTTCTCAAACCCGTGGCGTCTTGTTACAATACAGTGGAGATCGATCTACTTCTTTTTGCAAGCAAGCGAGTGATTTTTCAGGGTCGATTGTAACCCAATTCAGTCGAATTATGGCCGGGCTGAGGGAAATTCAATCATCTTATCCAGATGTATTACTTCAGGAGAGTGTAGTGAATGCATTCGTTCATCGAGATTACTCGATGGAGGGTGACGTATCGATTGTTCGGTTTGCTAACCGCATTGAAGTAGCTTCACCAGGAACACTAGTTGAGGGCTTGTCGATAGAGTCTATAAAAAAAGGATCTCGAATTGTTCGCAGAAATCCGCGTTTGCATGCAATGTTTGTCGATTTGGGTTTAACGGATGGGCGTGGCAACGGAATCCGTCGTATTTTCGATACTTATCACGATGGAGACGAGAAGCCAAAAGTTTCTGTCCAAAAAGATAGTGTAATCGTTAAGCTTCCGCGTATAGAACAAATAGAAAAAGTAAACAACCGAACAAAGTTACATCTTGAGTTGACTCATGAAGAAGCAATCATGAATTACTTGCTGGAAAACAACCAAGCGAAAAATGTAGATTTTCAACAAATCTTAGGCGTTTCCCCATCTCGTGTGACACAAATCGTGCGTGACATGGTGACAAAGAATTTACTGGTAGCTGAAGGGGAACGTAAAGGGCGTATTTATACCTTGGCCATTAATAAACAGGAGGAATAAAGTTATGAAAGGCAAGAAAGCCGTCATATTAATTAGCACGACAGCGGTCGTAGCTATAGCAGCCGTTGTAATATCCATTACCATGTTTTTCCAAAGTAATCAAACGCAAAACAAAAATGCTATTTGGATAGAAGGAACAGTAGCTAAAAAAGAAGCTGCACGTATTTTGGTCGTCAGCGGAAAAGATGAAACTGAGTTAAAAGGTTTAACTGAGGAAGAAATGGTGGAAGGTGCAAGTGATGCCATTTGGTTTTCATTATCGATTGATCAAGTGAAAAACGTGAGTGAGTTCGACAAAGTTCGAATTTCATATAACCATGTGTCGGAATCTTATCCTGGCAAAGCAAGTGCTAATAGTGTTCGAATCCTGGATGAAGAGTCTCAACATTAAAGCGTAAAAATTATATGTTAAGCCTGATGAAAGGTGGCGCAAGAATGAAAATTGATAAGCCAAAAATACCTGAACAACTCGAACAACAATTAGACATTGCAACTTTAATTGAAGTCGAAGAAGAACGATTTATTTCCCGGGGAATGGTTTCGTCTTGGAATGTAGCGGAATTACCTGAGAGCAAAGTTAGTTTTGATCAAGTGCATTTCAAGGATGTTTCATTTGAAGGGGTATGTTTCGATCAAGTGGAATTCATTGATTGTAAGTTCGAGAGATGTGATTTATCCAACGTTGATTTTGGAGATTCGGTATTTCATCGAGTAGAATTTCATCATTCAAAACTAGTCGGTGTGCAGTGCACGGAAAGCCGCTTCGGACATACTGTGATCAATAACTGTGTAGCCAACTACACAGTATTTAGTTTTAGTAAAATGAAGCGAGTGAAGTTCCAACAAACCGCATTGAATAAAGCGGACTTTTTTAATTGTACATTTGATAAGGTTTTGTTCAATGATTGTCAATTGGACGGTGCTAATTTTACTGATACAAGTTTAGCGGATGTGGATCTCAGCACGTGTACATACGAACAAGTAACAGTAAGTGTTGATAAATTATCGGGCTGTACCGTTTCAACTGAACAAGCGCTCGGTTTTGCAAAATCTCTAGGTCTTATCGTTAAACACTAAAAGCTGTCCACTCGTAACTTGAGTGGACAGCTTTTTAAGTTTAAAAGAATAAGTTAAGAATTTGGTAAAAGATACCGGCAAGGACTGCGCAAATTGGAAGTGTAATAACCCAAGTTAATACAATTTTTCGTGCAACGCCCCATTTAACGCCTTTTACACGCTGAGCAGAACCAACACCCATAATCGCAGAAGAAATAACGTGAGTTGTTGAAACTGGCAAATGAATCGTCGTCGCTCCGAAAATAATTAATGCGGATGATAAATCAGCTGCCGCCCCGTTAACTGGACGAATCTTCATGATTTTACCACCAACAGTTTTGATGATTTTGTATCCACCGATAGATGTTCCAAGTCCCATTGCAAGTGCAGCACAAACACGTACCCACATTTGGATATCGTCTGTTGTTTGTAAATCAGCAGCGATTAAAGCCATCGTAATGATACCCATTGCTTTTTGTGCATCATTTGTACCGTGAGTAAATGATTGTAATGCCGCTGTACCGATTTGGAAAATACGGAAGCCTTTGTTCGTTTTGTAGAGAGTGTTTTTCTTGAATAATACTTTAAACAACGACATCATCAAGAATCCGACAGCAAGAGCTAAGAATGGTGAGATTAGTAGTGCTTGCAGAATTTTTATGAATCCTTCGTAATTTAATACACCTAAACCAGCAGCCGAAACAGCCGCACCCGCAATCGAACCAATCAATGCATGTGATGAGCTGGAAGGAATACCAAAATACCATGTAATTAAGTTCCAAGCAATTGCGGACAATAGTGCTGCTAGAATAATGAGTGAGCCGTTTTGAAGCGTGAACGGATCTACGATATCTTTCGAGATCGTCTTAGCAACTCCAGTGAAAGTTAATGCGCCGATAAAGTTCATGGTAGCTGCTAGTATTACTGCAACTCGTGGCGAAAGTGCCCGTGTAGAAACTGAAGTTGCAATCGCATTTGCTGTATCATGAAAACCATTTATAAAATCAAATCCCAGTGCGAAAATGACGACTAGTATTGTTAATATGAGTACTGCATCCATGTATTTTTCAGCTCCTATGCATTACGCATGATGATTGTCTCAATCGTGTTTGCCACGTTTTGAGAGTAATCTGCGATGTCTTCAAGCTGCTCGTAAATATCCTTGAACTGAATAATACGTATCGGATCTTTTTCGTTTATGAAAAGTTGTTTGATTGAAGTACGTAATACTTCATCACATTTGCGTTCATAGTCTTTGATCAAGATTGCATGCTCACGCATTTGAAGCAGTTTCTTGTTTGCCAATAACTCCATTGCTTTAACGATTTCATCAGTACTTTTCACAATGTAATGTAGGAAAGTACGCATTGAATCGTCGATGTCAATCAAAGAATACATCTCCAAATAAGCTGCGAAAGCTTCCACGCCATCTAAAATATCATCCATTTTATTAGCTAAATAAAGAATGTCCTCTCGCTCAATTGGAGTCATGAAAGATTTATTCAACTTGAGAATCAAATCATGTATTAATTTATCGCCTTCTGTTTCATAGTTTTTCAACTTGATGCTAAGCTCTTTCAAATCCGAAACACTGACAATTTTAAAATCATCCGCGTAATGAGTAGCTTCTCTTACTGTTTCTGCGATTCCGAGTAAAGCAGCGAAGAATGGGTCTTGTTTTTTTGGACTAAACATAGAAAGCCTCCTGGACTTTAAATAAGATAGGTTATATAAATAACCTCAAACATCATATCAAAATCTATACTAAATCTAAACACTTTTTACTCAAGATTGAGAATCTTTACATTCCCGTAACATAAAAATTTTAAGTGAACATTCAGCTTTGATTGTCGTAAACCTTATTATTCATTACAATTCAAGAATTATACAACTTGCATTCTGTGTAAACAATAAGTATTATTGTCTATAATAAATAAAACAAAACAAGGAAGTGTTTATATGCATTCGTTGATTGATGCAAATTTATATGAAATGAAAAATGGATTTACAGAAACTGAAGAATCATATAAGTGTCTAATGTGTCACAAATCTATTGAGAAAGGTCTGATATACCCTGTAGGTGAACAGTTTTACGAGGCTTCAAAGTATATGCAATTACATATTAGAGAAAAGCATGTATCAGTATTTTCCTATTTAATGGAACAAAATAAAGAAATTACAGGGTTATCCGATCAGCAGAAGGCCGTGCTTCACCTTCTGTTTGAAGGGAAATCAGACCGTGATATACAAGATTCTTTGAAAATCGGGAGTGCATCTACAGTTAGGAATCACCGTTTTTCTTTAAAAAAGAAAGAACGGCAAGCGAAAGTATATTTAACCTTAATGAGCTTGATGGAAGAGGGACACAAACTTAGCGCTCAAAATAAAGAAGATTCCCTATTATTTGAGGAACCATTCGAAATAACAGAAAAAGAATACGAGGAAGTATTGAAGAAGAACTGGTCGAATGGAAAGTTACGAACATTTAAATTACAGGAAAAGCATCGATTCATTGTCTTATGTGAAATCGTAAAGAAGTTTGAAATAGGAAAAATCTATACGGAAAGAGAAGTAAACGCACTTATTAAAGAAGTGTTTGATGACCATACATTTGTAAGAAGATATTTAGTGATGTATCACTTTTTGGCAAGAAAAACGGATGGATCCGCTTATTGGAGAAAAGAAAAAGAAGGGGCGGATATTGACCGGAAGAAAGAATTAAAGCAGCAAGTGAAGGAAGAGAAGACAATTGCGGGTGTGTATTGTGTAACGAACAAACAAAA
>NZ_JBFUIO010000020.1:0-37517 GCF_056401835.1 Paenisporosarcina sp. P4_D4
GTGTAATGCTTTGGTTTAAGCCGTTCTCCGCGAGTTCTTCTTGAGACATCTTTTTGCCGCCGTCTAAACAGAATGCATAAGCGCTTCCGATTGCAAGATGGTTTGACGCATTTTCATCATACAGAGTGTTGTAGAAAAGTAATCCGGATTCAGAGATAGGGGATTGGTGAGGTACCAATGCAACTTCTCCTAAATACTTCGCGCCTTCATCCGTATCCACCAATTGTTGTAATACTTCTTGTCCTTCTGCAGCTTCCACTTTCACAATGCGTCCTTTTTCAAACGTGATTTTGAAATCGTCAATAATGTTTCCGCCGTAGCTTAAAGGTTTAGAGCTAACAACAACTCCATCCACACCAGTTTTCAATGGAACTGTAAATACTTCTTCAGTTGGCATGTTTGCCATGAAAGAATCGCCTTTTTCGTTTACGCTTCCAGCCCCACACCATAAATGGCCTTTAGGAAGTTCAATTGTAAGATCAGTACCCGGTGCAGTGTAGTGTAACTTGTGATATTTTTTTTCGTTTAAATAATCAACTTTTTCATGAAGAGTTTCATCGTGTTTTTTCCAAGCTTCGATAGGAGACTCAACATCTGCACGCACAGCTTTAAAAATTGCTTCCCATAATGTAGAAACTTGCTCATCTTCAGCAACTTCAGGGAACAATTTCGCTGCCCAAGCTTTAGAAGGAGCTGCAATTACTGTCCAACTGATTTTGTCCGATTGAACGTATTGACGATATTTCGATAAAGCGGTCCCAGCAGCTTTTTGGAATGCAGCAATGCGGGAAGACTCAATTCCTTTAAGTAAATCAGGGCTTGAAGATATCACATTCATGAACGCTGCACCTTGATCCGCAAGCTGTTCACGTTCTTGAATTTTCCATGCTGGGAATTCCTCGAAAGAAGCACTTGGAGCCATTTCAAATTTTGTGCGAGTAATGACGTCGTCCGTCCAGTCCACATAAACTTGTTTTGCGCCAACTTCATAAGCTGTTTTAGTTAATAAACGTACAAATTCAGGATTATCAATTGATGCTGTAATGTATAAACTTTGTCCCGGCTGAATGTTAACTCCGACTTTGACAGCTAACTCAGCGTACTTCGTTAATTTCTCATTAAATGATGTCATTTAAAAATTCTCCTTTTTCGTCCAGTCTGCTTCTATAGTAGCAATATTCGAAGCAGTAAATCAATTGCAATAATCGTAATTCGAAAGAATAGTTTGGTATTTTGAAAATTAAGTATTGTAATCGCCTTCACAAAAGTTTATATTATAAACAAATGTTTAAAGAGGTGATGTGATGAATGAAAAAGAACAGGCGATCATTGAGATGATTCGCCAAAATCCATTTTTGACCCAAAAAGAAATGGCGGAAACGTTGAACATTTCAAGACCCGCGTTAGCTAATTTAATTTCAGGTTTAATGAAACAAGGAAAGATTGCGGGAAGAGCGTATGTCTTGCATGAAGAACGGGAAATTCATTGTATTGGTGGCGCCAACGTTGACCGTAAATTCCATTTGCAACAAAATGTTCAACTGGGAACATCGAATCCAGCGAATGCGATTGAAAGTGTAGGTGGTGTTTCACGGAATATCGCTGAAAATTTAGGACGCTTAGGACATAAAGTGCGTCTTTTTACAACTGCAGGTAAAGACGCAGATTGGCATACAATCGAAACGGCTTCGCAAAGCTTTATGAACTTGCAATCCATCGAGCAGCTCCCAAATCACACTACGGGTTCTTACTCGGCAATCCTGGATCCTTCAGGGGAGTTGGTTCTGGCTATTGCCAATATGGACGTGTATGAAGAATTGACACCTGCCTATCTACAAACCTATGAAATGCTGTTAAGTGGTTCAACACTTATTGTTATTGACTTAAACTGTCCAAAAGAAACGGTACAGTTTATACAGCGATTTGCTTTTGACAATCATATTCCATTGGCGATCGTGCCTGTTTCCTCACCAAAAATGAATCGCATGCCCGATGAACTACATGGTGTCACTTGGGTCTTATGTAACCTAGATGAAGCCGAAATGTATTTGAAAAAGACGATTAAAACGAATGAGGAATATCATGAAGCGGTATTGGATCTTTTAGCTAAAGGTGCAAAGTATGCAGTCATTACAACTGGAAGCAATGGAGTTTATTTTGGTTCCGCTGAAGACGGTGTACGTCACATGCCGGCCGTAAAAGCTTCTTCGCTAGAAGATGTTACTGGAGCTGGTGATGCCTTTGTTGGGGCAACGCTACATAGTTGGTTGGAGGGTTTATCACTACCTCAATCGATTCAAGCAGGTCTGATGAATGCTTCCAAAACATTAGCATCTCCTTACACGGTAAGAACCGAACTTTCAGCAACACGTTTAATAAAAGAAATGGAGGAATTATAAATGAAACAATACATATCTTATTCAACCGAGGTAAAAGAAGCACTGGAGACAGGTAAAGCAGTCGTCGCTCTGGAGTCGACTATCATTTCTCACGGGATGCCGTACCCACAAAACGTAATTACGGCAAAAGAAGTGGAACAACTGATTCGTGACAATGGAGCAGTACCAGCAACGATTGCCATATTGGACGGTCAAATCAAAATCGGCTTAAATGATGAAGAATTAGAAGTGCTTGGAAACAGTCCAGACGTAGCCAAGGCATCACGTCGTGACTTGCCATACTTATTGGCAACTAAACAAAAAGGTGCAACAACGGTAGCGGCGACCATGATTTGTGCTGATTTAGCTGGTATTCATGTATTTGTTACAGGAGGAATCGGCGGCGTACATCGTGGTGCTGAAACAACGATGGACATTTCAGCAGATTTGGAAGAATTGGCACAAACGAATGTAGCGGTCATTTGTGCAGGCGCAAAATCGATTTTGGATATTGGCCTCACACTGGAATATTTGGAGACGAAAGGTGTACCGGTTGTTGGGTATCAAACGGATTCTTTACCGGCATTCTATACGCGAACGAGTCCATTTGGAGTGAATTTCCGTGCGGATGATGCACAAACAGTAGCCGAAATGTTGAGAGCAAAATGGACATTGAATCTGAAGGGTGGAGCAGTCATCGCCAATCCAATTCGTGAAGAAGATGCAATGGAAGAGTCCTTTATTACTGAGATTATTGAAAAAGCATTGGCAGAAGCAGACGAAAACGGCATTGCTGGAAAAAACGTCACGCCATTTTTACTTGGAAAAGTGAAAGAATTAACGGAAGGCAAGAGTTTGGAAGCAAATATTGCCTTGGTTAAACATAATGCAGTTGTTGGTACAGGCATTGCCGTGGCGTATCAAAATTTAATGAATGTGTAATTTCCTAGAGAAGCCTTCCTTGCGAAGGCTTTTTTATGTTTAGTGGAAGAAAATGAGTGAAAGGGAATAAAGAGAGGTTGAGAGGGAATACACGGGTAACGACCGGTAATAAAATGACTTTCTACAGGAAGAAACCAATTTGAACGGAAATAAACGACAAAAACAAAAATTCCTTCTATTAATTTTTTTTGCAGAAACGCGAACGTCGAATGCCTATACGGAATACGATACATAGATTAACAATTGGAGGTAATGAAATGTATTCGAATATTAATCAATACGTCGCCCCTCTTAATCCATGTCTCAGTCGTGCAGAACTAGAACTGCGTAATACGATGCGTTTACTTTGGTCACAGCATGTATACTGGACAAGAGCGGCCGTGATTGCATTGATAAACGATTCACCCGACCTGGAGATGGTGCTGGCGCGATTATTACGAAACGCCCCCGAGATGGGAGATGCACTCGTGCCTTATTACGGAAAGGAAGCGGGAGACCGTTACAGTGAGTTGATTAAGGAACATCTGGTTCTTGCAGCCGATCTGGTGAAAGCGGCAAAAGCGGGAGATACGAAAAGCTTTGAAGCCATTAATAAAAAGTGGTACGCCAATGCAGATGACATTGCTGAATTTTTGAGTATGATTAATCCTTTTATCACGAAACATGAAATGCAGGAAATGATGTACAAACATTTGGAGTTACTTACAGCAGTAACGACTTATTTGCTTGAAAAAAATTATACCGCTTCAATCAACACATTCGACCTATACGAATTACAGGCACTCCATATGGCAGACGAAATTTCTGAAGCCATCGTCGCCCAGTTTTCCTGCCCTCCTTGTTATTGATAATGATAAGTCTATGAACACCATTCAAATTTGAATGGTGTTTTTTTATATATTCAAAAGTTTTGTCAATCAGTAATTGAGGAACTTAATAGTATGGAGGGGATGAGCGTGAAGAAGGATGTTTTTATCACTGGTGGTGGCATTGGGGCTTAACACTTTGCTTTGAAGCTAGTGCGTGTAGCGGTTTTCAATAGTTTCTTCCGTTCATTCGAAAATATACATCTATTGCCTCAAAAAGAGCAATGGGAGCAATGGCGAACTGACGCTAATTTAACATTATTGGGCATGCAGATTGTCATCAGAGAAGGCAGTTGGTTTTGCTGAGCAATATAAAAAGACCTCTAAGTCAACAAGACTAGAGGTTCTCGGCTAAAAAAGTTCGCTAAGTTTTTTAAAAAATTATTTACGTAATGAACCTAACTCTGATGCGATTGCTTGCATTTCGCTTGGACTGAATGAATCACGCTTCATGACCATGGCATACAAATCGTGTAAATCTTCATACTGAGAGTCATCAAAATGCTCAGATTTCATGGCATCAACATTGACCATACGAAGTTTTTCTTTTATTTGTTCAATCATGTATTCCACATTTTCTTGTGAAGGTTGAGTTAAGTTCATTTGGGATTCCTGCCTTTCGGACAATATGGTTAATCATTTCATGGGACAGAAAGATTGTCAAATCCAATTCACATATTGTTTTAATGAAGAAAGAGTTGGGTATATTAAAGCACAATGATTATTACTACTTAGGAGGTTTTTATATGAAGGAAAGCAAATTATTTAAAGGCATGGTTGTTGGAGCATTGGCAGGAGCGGGGATCAGTTTATTTGATCGTGCGACACGTGAAGAGGTTAAATATAAATTGAAAACGGTATCTTCTGACGTGAAATATTATTCAAAAAACCGTGATGACCTGATAATGAAATTACAGGAAAAAGCAGAAGTTCTACAGACGGTTTATACTCAGATATCCCAAGATGCTAAATATTTATCAGGGAAAGTGGAAGAAATGAAAATCTTGACACCACAAGTGAAAACGTTGGTAACAGATACAAAAGAAGCATTCGAACACTCTAAAGAAGAGTACAAAACCATTGTAAAAGACGATGAAGATGAATTCACTATGCCGGTTTTACCTGAGCATGTATACGAAGAGAAATATTTCTCATAAGGAAGGGAACGATGACATGGCTAACGAAGATATTCCAATTCAACCTAGAGGTAGTCAAAAAACCAAGTCGTCAGGGAATTTCTTAAGTAAGCTGAAATTGATGCAATTTAAGAAAAAAAATAAAGAACCTAAGCATCCTTTTGATGTCACATCATCAAAAGGATTCTTTCAAGAATTAATTGCTCGCATTCAACATGTGGACGTATCAGGCTTAGGGGCACAACTTGCGTTCTTCTTTTTATTATCGCTATTCCCTTTGCTGATTTTTTTGGTGACCTTGTTGCCGTATTTGAATTTGCAGGAGGATCAACTCTTTAATATTTTACGTACATATGCACCTGTTGAAGTATACACGCTGATTGATGGCACTTTGAATGAAGTGCTCAATAACCGCAACGGTGGTTTATTATCAATCGGGATTCTTGCTACCATTTGGTCTGCATCGAATGGGATGAACGCATTGATAAAATCATTTAACCGTTCATATGATTTGGTAGAAACAAGACCTTTCTTCATAGCAAGAGGTATATCCGTTATTTTCACTTTATTGCTCATTATGTTATTTGTAATTGCACTTGTATTGCCGGTATTTGGCAAACAAATTGGTACTTTCATATTCTCTTATCTCGGCTACGAACAAGGATTTTTGGAAGTATGGAATAATATAAGATGGACCATTCCACCTGTCATGATTTTTATCGTCTTTATGTTGTTATACTGGATTGCCCCAAATCGCAAGTTGTATTTGAAAAGTGTAATTCCTGGCGCAATCTTTGCAACACTAGGCTGGATCATTGTTTCCCTTGGATTCTCATTATATGTTAGTAGCTTTGCCAATTACTCAGCTACATATGGAAGTATTGGTGGAATCATAGTGTTGATGATGTGGCTTTATTTTTCCGGAATCATCTTGATGGTCGGGGGACAAATCAATGCCGTGATACAGGAACGAAAAGAAAAACTGGCCATGAAAAAAGCAGGAGCTGTCGTATAAACGCTCCTGCTCAGACTGTAGACAAAGAAAAAATGAGTGAATATAACTGTATACTATTGAAAAAGAGCCTATGCAAGAAAACGTTGATTTCCATTGCGGCGGACGCGTTTCGCGGGCACGGCTTCAGTCTCCTCGTCACTACGTTCCTGCGGGGTCTTCAGCTCGTGCTGTTCCCGCTGAAGTCGCCGCCTCCACTCCAATCAAAAGAAATTGCTTCTGTAAGTGTGTCTCTGCAAAATATATACGTTGGAAGGTGGTTGGCTATTTCCGAAGACTCCTGCGGAAAAATGAAACAAGTTAGACTCCACAGGTTCAGCTGTCATAGACAGCTGAGCCGAGGAGGCTAGCGTTTCGTCCGCGGAAAGCGAAAGAAATAGCCGACCACAATCTATTTCGATAGAGTGCAAAAAATAAGAACTCAATTTTTATACTTTTATATTAATTATTATTCTTTTGTCAACAAGCTAAGCAGGAGCTGTCGTATAGACGCTCCTGCTTTTTATATGTTCCGATTCAGTAGACGTAAACTGTTCAAGATTACTAGAATCGTACTGCCCTCATGTCCAATGACCCCCAAAGGTAAATTTATCATTTGAAAGAAATTGCTGATGATTAAAATGACAATAACGGTAATGGAGAAAAATACATTTTGCTTAACAATCCGATTCATTTTACGAGACAAGCGGACAGCATAATTGATTCTAGACAATTCATTTTTCATGAGGACGACATCAGCAGTTTCCAATGCCACATCCGTCCCTTCACCCATAGCAATTCCAATCGTTGCAGTTGCCAAAGCAGGGGCATCATTTATGCCGTCGCCAACCATCCCAACATTTTCGTATTTCAAAAGTAGTTCTTTCATATGGCTCACTTTTGTCTCTGGCAAGCATTCGGCAATGTATTGATCCACGCCAGCTTCTTCAGCAATTACTTTTGCTGTTCGTTCATTGTCGCCTGTCAGCATAATCGTATAGATACCTGATTCACGAAGTAAAGCAATAGCTTCTTTTGCTTCAGGTCGAACTTGGTCTCTTAATGCAGCAATGGCAATGATCCCATCGATATCTGCTGCGAATACAACTGTCTTTCCTTGTTCGGTCAATTTAGAAGCAATGCCATCATGAAACTTCATGGCTGCATCTGTTCCTACGTAACTCGGTTTTCCAACTTTCCATTGTTTCGTTCCAATCGTTGCATGTATCCCCCAACCGGGAACATCTTTCATATTCGAAATAGGTGAAGTGACAATCCCTTGATTAACCGCAAATTTAGTAATTGCCTTTGCAAGTGGATGCGTTGATTGCGATTCAATACTTGCCCAGTCTGTCAGAACTGAGGTTTCATCCATGCCTTCACGAACGATGAAATCAGTCACTTCGGGCTTTCCTTGAGAGAGCGTGCCCGTTTTATCGAGTGCGATTGCTTTCATGGAACCCACATTCTCTAAATGAACGCCGCCTTTGAACAATAATCCGTTTTTGGCACCATTTGAAATGGCTGAAAGAGTTGCTGGCATAATCGATGCAACGAGTGCACAAGGTGATGCTACTACGAGTAGTACCATCGCCCGGTAAAATGTCGTCGTCCAGTCCCAGTCAAATAGGAAGTGGGGGAGAAACATCATGATGCCTACCGAGATTAGAACAATCTTTACGTACCGACTCTCAAACTTCTCTATAAATTGTTGTGCCGGTGATTTTTCACTTTGCGCCGATTGCACAAGTTCGATAATTTTTTGTACGAGCGATTCACTGCTTAACTTGTTCATTTCAATTGTCATGACACCATTTAAATTAACAGTACCGGCAAATAAATGGTCACCTGGTTGTTTTGATACAGGAATGGATTCCCCACTGATTGCAGCTTCATCTACCAAAGTATTACCACTAACGATAGTGCTATCTACGGGAATGCGATCACCCGGTTTTACAAGCAGGAGGTTTCCTATTTGCAACTCCTCTACAGCGACACGCTTTGATTGCCCGTTTTCATCCAGCAGCCATGCTTCCTCTGGTTGTAACTTCATTAATGCTGATAATTCGCGTTGGCTTTTATTCATCGTGTAAGTTTCCAAAGCCCCACTTAGTGCAAAAATGAAAATTAGGACCGCACCTTCCGTCCAATAGCCAATAATGGATGAGCCAATTGCGGCAAAAATCATCAGTAACTCAACGTTTAATTCTTTGTTGTGCACTGTGTGTAAAATGCCTTCCTTCGCCTTAGCGTAACCGCCAATTAGAAAGGCGATTAAATAGATAGAAATGGATAAGGAGCTTTCCTCGCCTTTTCCGATCAGCCAAGCGATTACAATTAATACACCTGATAAAAGTGCTGCAATCAATTCGGCATGTGGTTTGATGCGACTGAACATTGTCAGTGAAATATTTTGCTCTTTTGCTCTCATTTACATTCCTCCTGATAATGAAAATCAAAATCATAGTCCCTAAAATGTACGAAAAGCTGGCACTCCCAAAGGGAATACCAGCATTTATTAGAATTTTTATTAATTAATAATCATTATAACATAGAAGTTTTTAAACAGGCAATCTATTGGATTACTTATAGACAGGCTCACTGTATTGGGCTAATTTTTCAAGAGATGATTTATCTACATCTGCATGTAAGCTATTGCCGTGTGAATCCATTGTAACGACCGCCGTGAAGTCTTCAACACGCAAATGCCACATCGCTTCAGGAATACCAAATTGCATTAAATCTACGCCCTCAACATCTTTTATACAATCCGCATAGTATTGAGCAGCTCCACCAATTGCATTTAAATATACTCCGCCGTGTTCATTAAGTGCTTCCAGTGTTTTTGGTCCCATGCCGCCTTTACCCATAACCGCACGAATGCCGAATTTTTTCATGATGTCGCCTTGGTAAGGCTCTTCACGAATGGATGTAGTCGGACCAGCTGCTTTAATATGCCATTTGCCTTCGTCATCTTTCAAAACAACCGGACCACAGTGATAAATGATTTGACCATTCAAATCTATTGGTGCATCATTTTCGGATAAATATTTATGAATCGCGTCACGTCCTGTATACATCATCCCGCTGATGTTCACGACATCGCCGACTTTTAATTGGCGAATTTCTTCTTCGCTGATTGGTGCACGCAGTTCGACAATGCGAGATGTTGCTTCTTCAGCAGATTGACCTGTACCTGAGTCTTTAAACTCAACTTTTTCGCCTTCTTGATATTGCCATTCATTGATTTCACCAGTCGCAGGGTTAATGTTGATCGCCAATCGACGGTAAGCCCAACAGTTGTAAGCTACGGAAACAAAGAAACTTGCCGGAATACGGTGCATGACACCAATCTTACAACCTAGTAAAGTAGCTTCTCCACCAAAGCCCATCGTGCCAATGCCAAGTGTATTAGCTTTTTCTACAATGTATTCTTCAAGTTCAGAGAGTTGCGCGTTAGGGTTCACGTCATCCACAGAGCGGAATAATTGTTCTTTGGCTAAGTCATATCCAGAAGCACGGTCGCCACCAATTCCGACACCAATGAATCCTGCTGAACACCCTTGACCTTGTGCTTGATAGACTGAGTGAAGAATACATTTGCGAATGCCATCCAGGTCACGTCCTGCTTTACCGATTCCTTCAAGTTGTGCAGGGAGGCTGTACTGAATGTTTTTATTTTCACATCCGCCACCTTTAAGGATAAGCTTCATTTCTATGTAATCTTTTTCCCATTGCTCAAACTTCACAACTGGAACACCTTCGCCCAAGTTATCGCCACTGTTTTCACCAGTCAATGAATCTACTGCATTAGGACGCAGTTTACCAGTTTTCGTAGCAGTAACCATCGCACGTTTGATTGCCGCTTTTATTTCAAGTTGGTTAACCCCAATTGGCGTTTTGATTTTAAAAGTAGGCAACCCAGTATCCTGACAAATAGGGGAGACATTTTCGTCCGCCATTTGAATATTGTTGGTGATTGTATCCAAACTCATCGCAGCGCGAGTGCCCGCATTTTCCGCCGCTTTAGCTTTGCGGACTGCACGACGCACATCTTTCGGTAAGTTTGTCGACGTTTCTGTAATTAAGTCATATATGCTTTTTTCCAATGTTTCTAAGTACATGTGTGTTGACCCCTCTCATACATTGCTTAGTCATAATTCCACTCTCCATTATACTCTTTTCAGTTGGCTAAAAAAAGGAATGGATGTCGAAAGGAGGGAGGGGGTAAGGAGAAGTTGGATGCGAATGGACAGAAAGAGATTTGGATGGACGTAAAACCATTGCAGATGGTCATAAACCGCCTCTGACTGGACATAAATCAAATGCGAACCGACAGAAATGGTCTGCGATTAGTCAAAAAAACATTTCATAGCCTAACATTTCATTTGAACTAAAATAGAATTTGGAACATAAAAAAGAGAGCACCCATATATAGGCACTCTCCATGTGTTCATTCAGGACGGTTTTTAAATTGTTCCATCTTTTCTTCTAAGTCATCCATCATCGCAATTAAGCGATCAATGTCTTCAAGTTCAGTCGTTTCTGGTTCAATTGAATCTAATACTTCTAAGAAAATGTGAAGACGTTCTTTTAAGTATGTGACTTGTTGGTCTTTGTTTGAAATTGACTTGCCCATGTGAGCCACCTCGCTTTACACATACATCGTAGCCCATATGCAATGATTTTTCAACTGTCAGTAGGACTTAGGAAATATTTTAATATTAAATGTATTTTGAATATTTACAAAAGTTAATTAACGTGTTAAAGTTAATTTACTTCAACAAGAGAGGGGAGGCCGTAGTGAATAGTCGAAACCAATCAATCAGTTAGAAGGAGGGGGTTCGAACATTTCACCGGCACAATAGCCGTGAATCGATATATGGATACTCAATTGGATATTAGTGATATTTAGAAGGCTCAGCCAATCATCTGTTCGCAGATCATCGACTGAGCCTTCATCAATGTCTAAATAAGTTCGAACGTTTCTACGACTTCAATTGATTGGTCTACAGAACGGACCATAGAACAATTTTTCTTCGTCAGAATCATTGCTTTTTCAACTTTCGCTTCCTCGAGTTGACCTCTTAATTTGAAATGGATGTGCACTTTTTCGAGTCGATTTGCTTCTTCAGGGTTGCGCAACACTTCCAATACTTCAATCTCCATATCCTCAATCGGCATACGCATCTTCTCACATACTTTTCGAAGAACGCCGCCACTACAGCCTACAAGAGACGAAACAATTAATTGGTAAGGTCTAAATCCTTTTGTTTCATCTCCTGAAATCGTTAATTTTCCAAACTCCAACTCTGTTTCTAATCCATATTCTGTCATCACATACTTCAACGCAAATCCCTCCTTTATGATAGAATTGTACCGAAACTTGGTTGAAATGAATATAATTTCAACCCGTACGCAGGAGGACCTTCATGAATCAGTTTACAGCCTTAGAAAAAAGAAGATTTTGGATTTTAGTGGTCATTGTTTCGATATCTGGATTTTCGCAAGGAATGCTGTTGCCACTCATTTCTGTAATTTTCGAACAAGATGGACTTTCTTCTTCATTGAACGGTTTGAACGCAACAGGGCTATATATCGGAACACTTTTAATTTCTCCATTTATGGAACAGCCACTTCGAAGATTTGGTTATAAGCCCATAATCCTCATCGGAGGGATGTTGGTTTTTGTATCATTGCTGTTATTTCCGCTATGGAAAAGTGTTGTTTTTTGGTTTATTTTGCGATTGTTCATTGGAATAGGAGACCATGCACTTCATTTTTCGACTCAGACATGGATTACAAGCTTTTCGCCACAAGAACGCTTAGGGCGCAATATCGCATTATACGGACTGTCATTCGGAATTGGTTTCGCAGCAGGTCCTTTATTTTTGCCACTCGTTTATATTTACGAAGGCTTGCCGTTTATCATATCGGGGATTTTATGTATGTCCGCTTGGTCACTCATATTTTTTGTAGATAATGAATTTCCCGGGCATATTCATGAAACATCCACAATGCGAGGGACATGGGCACGTTTTGGGGCAACCATTGGATTTGCTTGGGTAGCTTTTATCCCTCCGTTTAGTTACGGATTTTTGGAGTCCAGCTTGCATGCCATTTTCCCAGTCTACGCGTTGCGAAATGATGTCAATGTGTCTATGGTTTCCATTATATTGGCTGCATTTTCAACAGGTGGAATCCTTTCGCAGTTACCATTAGGTGCTCTAAGTGATCGAATCGGCAGAAAGAAAGTCGTATTATTTTCGTTGTTTGGCGGCGCGTTCTCTTTTAGTTTGGCAGCCATGTTAGAGAATAATGTTTGGACACTTATCGGTGCATTTCTACTCGCTGGTTTGTTCGTCGGGTCAACATTTTCTCTTGGTATTTCTTACATGGCGGATTTGACGCCTAAAGCTTTATTGCCATCAGGGAATTTACTATGCGGCATTTTCTTTAGTATCGGCAGCTTGACCGGACCATTTTTGGGCGGTGTGTTTCTGGAGTACTTTAAAGACTTCAGTTTTTTATGGCTTATTTCGTTATTTTTATTGACGTTAAGTTTATTAAGCTTGTTGAAGCCCAAAAAACAGCATGTCCAATCGAGTTGAGATTCGATGGGACATGCTGTTTTCAGTTATGAGAGGTCATTATAGATTTTTTGCTTTAAATGTATCACCATCTTCAATTGTTCCCGCTTCATATCCTTTTTTGAACCAACGCATGCGTTGCTCAGAAGTACCATGTGTAAAACTTTCCGGCACGACGTATTTTTGCGTTTTCTTTTGAATATTATCATCACCTACTGCACTTGCAGCAGTAATCGCTTCTTCAATATCGCCTACTTCTAAGTAGCCTTGACCTTCTGCGTAATGGGCGAAAACGCCAGCATAATAGTCCGCTTGCAACTCCAGACGTATTAAATATTGATTGAACTCTTCTTCACTCATTTTATTGCGAAGTGCCATTACTTCCTTATTTGTACCTAAAAGTGTTTGCACGTGGTGACCAACTTCATGGGCAATAACATAAGCCATTGCAAAGTCACCAGGAGCTTGGAATTTTTTATTCAATTCTTCATAAAAGCTTAAATCAATATAGAGTTTATAATCACCTGGACAATAAAATGGTCCTACGGCTGAGCCTGCTGCTCCACAAGCGGATTGGACTTGACCGTTATACAATACCATGACCGGTTCCTGATATTCCGATCCTTTTTCTTTGAAAAGCTCGCTCCATACAGTTTCGGTGTCTGCCAGGACAACTGAAACGAAATCCGCCAGTTCTGTTTCTTGTTCGGTTTCTTCGTATTGACCTGCTTGGTTCGTATCAGTGCCTTGTATATTATTCAAAATATCACCGGGACCACCGCCACCGATTAGCGTAATAATAATGACAATCACTAGACCAATTCCACCGCCGGCAATTCCTATTCCACCAGCACCCATCCTTCTGCGATCTTCTACATTTGTACTTTGTCCTCGACCTCTCCACTTCATAGCAATTCCTCCGTCTATCCAATTTAGCTTTATATTCGTAGTAACTTATTGTCTTTATTCCCTAGAATTAAAAATAATAATCCTTGATATTAAACAAAAAGAAAAAGCATGCCCAATTGAGCATGCCAGAAATTTTTATTTATTATGAGACTATATTAAATGATTTTAGTGTTTATCCTTTAATGATTATTTACGTTCCAACAATGTGACGCTTTCGATTTGAGCCGTTTGAGGGAACATATCGATAGGTTGGATATAGACGATATTGTAAACCTTACGCAATTCGCTTAAATCTTTTGCTAAAGTGGATGGATTACATGACGTATAGACAAATCTTTTTGGTCGCACATTTAAAATAGTGTGCAATAAACTGTCCGCTAAACCGGTCCGAGGTGGATCTACAGTTAGGACATCAGGGGAGAACCCTTCACGGCTCCATGTGGCAAGCCACTCTTCAGCAGTGCCAGTCTCGTAAGTAGCGTGAGTGAATCCATGCTTCTCTGCGTTTTTCTTTGCATCGTAAATACTATCCGCAATGATATCCATTCCTCGTACTTCTTTTGCTTGATCGGCTAACCATAAGCCAATTGTTCCAACACCACAGTAAGCATCGACAACGGTTTCTTTACCTGTTAATGCTGCAGCCGATTTAATTTCGTTATATAAACGAACGGTTTGAGCGGGATTCAATTGGAAAAATGCTCGTGCAGATAAATCAAATGAAAGTTCACCTAATTCTTCATGGAGTGTTTTCTTGCCATGAAGAACTATTGTTCGCTCGCCAAAAATTAAGGAAGTTTGCTTCGGATTGACATTTTGGACAATCGAGACAATGGCAGGATCTATGGTCGCCAATTTATCAATGAGTAGTTGACGTTTCGGCATTTCTGCAAGTGTAGTGACAAGTACTAACTGAATTTCACCTGTTTGAATGCCGGTACGGACCACAATTGTTCGTACTAGACCATTGCCGGTTTCACTATCATAAATCGGTATTTTAAGTTTCTCTAGAATTCTTTTTACTGCATTCGTCACAAGTGTTGTATGTGGATGTTGCACGATACACTCATCGATATCCAATAACTGATGTGTACCTTCCGCAAATAGACCAGCTTTTACTTTCTTGCCGTCTTTACGTACTTGGAATTGACTTTTGTTGCGATAATGCCATGGATTATCCATGCCGATTGTCTGGCGCACTTCGATATCATTGGCAATGTCTTTTACGTATCGTTCAAGTGATTGCACAATCAAATCACGTTTTTCTTTAAGCTGTTGTTCATAAGTCATATGCTGCAATTGACACCCACCGCAGGCTTCATAAACAGGGCAGGGTGCTTCTTGACGGTGAGGTGAGGCCTTACGGATCTTTAGAATGCTTGCTTCAGCAAAATTGCGCTTGACTACTTGTACTTGAGCGGTCACTTCTTCTCCTGGAAGAGCGCCTGTAACGAAGACGACATTGCGCTTATAATAGCCAATGCCTTCTCCATTAATGCCAAGGCGTTTGATTGTCAGCGGGAATTTTTGACCAACTTCGATTATGTTTTCTTGTGACAAATGTTTTCACGTCCTTTACTACTGGTTTCTACAGTATATAGGACAGACCAGTTAATGAAAAGACAACGGGAATTCGATTGCTTCATTTACCAATGCGTCTAACGATGAAAATGTGTAGCCTTTCGCTTTGGCATCACGAATAAAATCGGGTAAAGCGGCTGCATTATCCGGAGAAACCGTATGCATCAAAATTATGGCACCTGGATGAAGTTGGTTCATTAAATGGTTGTATGCATAAGCCTTTCCTTGTGGACGATCAGCATACCAATCAACGAAAGCGACAGACCAGAACATATGGCGATAGCCGAGCTCGTTCCCATAGGCAAGTAATTTTTCACTGAAAACACCTTCAGGAGGCCGTGCAAAATATGTTCTCTTCACGCCCGTTTTTTCGGCAAGAATCTGATCGAATTTTTCCCATTCTTCTTTCATTCGTTCTTCCGATAAATTAGCCATATTTGGATGGCCATACGAATGATTTCCTATTTGATGGCCTTCCTTCACCATACGTTGGACCAGGTCCGTCGCACTTTCTACATAATGACCTGTCAGAAAAAAAGTGGCAGGTGCTTTTTCTTTTTTCAATGTATCTAAAATAGATGCAGTGTAGCCATTTTCATAGCCATTGTCGAACGTAAGGTATAGGATTTTTTCATCGGGAGACCCTTTGTAGTAGGCTCCATATTTTTTCAAGAGTTCATCAAATGCACTCCCGGCTTGAGCTTGTTCTTCCTGTTTTGATTTTTTGAATCCCCAATTAAGAGATTCGGCATCTACTTGAAATGGATTCAATAAAATGCCCAGAGTTAATATTGCACATGAGGCAATGACGCCTACGGTATGTTTCCACCACATAAAAACGCAACCTTTCTTTTTAAGATAGGTTGCGTTTTCTCTGAAATGTTATGCATAAATATTTTTAAGCGCCTGTTGCAAATCTGGATAAGTGAATTTAAAACCATGGGTTAACAATTTATCGGGAATAACTCTTTGTCCTTCCAAAACAAGTTGACTCTTGTCACCAAGTACAAGTTTCAATGCAAGGGAAGGTACGGGCATCCAATGAGGTCGCTGTAAAACTTTGCCCAAAATTCCCCCAAAATCATTCATTTGTTTCGGATCTGGCGCTGTTACGTTAAAAGGACCTGAAAAATCTTTATTTTCAATTGCATAAAGAATGGCTTTGGCGACGTCAGCTACATGGACCCATGATACCCATTGAAGGCCAGTTCCGACTTTTCCTCCGACACCCATTTTATAAGGTAAAGCCATAAGGGGAAGAGCACCCTGATCTTTTCCAAGGATTATGCCAAAACGTGCGCAAGCCACACGTGTCCCAAATTGCTCCGCTTCCGTCGCTTTACTCTCCCAGTCCTCAACTGTTTTTGCCAGGAAATCCGATCCACGATAAGACGAATGTTCGGTATATGTTGCATGTTCAGAAGGGGGATAAATCCCGATTGCGCTTGCATTAATCAAAACGGAAGGCTTTTTCGTCACTTCTTTAAAAATGCGCAGAACTTCATTTGTTGCATTCATTCTGCTTTCATAAATTTTTTGTTTTTGTTCCGAAGTCCAGCGACCTTCATTAATTGATGCACCGGCTAGATTAATCCAAGCATCCATGCCTTCAACCTGTTCTTCAGGTTTAGCACCATCTGTAAGCCATTTGACCATATGTACCGAGCCGTCGGATTGTTTATCCGAACGCGTTAAAATAAACACTTCATGTCCTTTGTCGGTTAGTTGCTTCGTTATCTCCTGTCCGACAAATCCACTTCCTCCAGTAATCGCTATTTTCATTTAATATAATCCTCCTTTATAAAGCTGTTAGATGTATAATACCCTTTCTTCTATAAGTGTACGCAAATGAATGTGCCTCTAATAATGTGTATACTTGTTACATGAGGTGATAGTTGTGACAGTCATTACGAAAATCATGCGTCAAAAAAATAATCCTGAACGTTATAATATTTATATAGAGGAAAAATACGCATTTGCGGTAGATGAATCGCTTCTTATAAAGTACCAATTATCGAAAGGCAAAGTGCTGGAGGATTGGGAAAGAGATGAAATCGTCTATGACGACGAAGTGCGAAAAGCATTTAACAAAGCACTTCAATTCTTGAGTTTCCGTATGCGGAGTGAACACGAAGTTAAGAAGAAACTGCTTGATGCTGAATACGGAGAAGCCGTTGTTTTGGAAGCCATTCAAAAATTGTATCAATTGAATTTTTTGAACGACGAATCCTTTTCTAAAGCATTGCTTGAAACGCAAAAGAAAACAAGTAAAAAAGGTCCTCGTGCCATCCAACAGGAACTCAAGAAAAAAGGAATCGATAAATCGTTGCAAGAAGAAGTGCTTGAAACTTATACGGAAGAAGACCAAATTGAAATTGCAAAAGGTCTGGCTGCAAAAATAGCCAACCAGAATTCATCCAAAACGCCAATGCAAGTAAAGCAAAAAATTCAGGACACCTTGTTGCGTAAGGGATACTCTTATGCCATTATTAGCAAAGCTATTGAAGATATTGAATTTGAAACAGAACCAGAAGAATGGGAAGAAATGATTGCAGATCAAGGAGATAAAATCTGGCGGAAATTCTCTTCGAAATATACCGGGTTTGATCGTAAACGCAGAGTGAAGCAAGCCTTGTATGTAAAAGGTTTCCCTGCAGAACAAATCGAAATGTTTATTGGAAAAAAGGAGCTCGAAGAAGATGGAAATTGAAAAAAAATATAGTCAGATGTCCGAACAGGAATTACGCCAAGCAATCGCCAAATTACTGGAACAGGCACGTAAAGCGAGTCAGCTTGGTCATGTAAACGAATATGCTGTTCTGGAACGTAAAGCAATTATGGCACAAGCTTATTTAGTAGATCCTGCATCGATTGTACCTGGAGAAATGTATCGGATTGAAGGAGATCCAGGAGTCTTTTTCCAAGTGGATTACTTAAAAGGGCGTTTTGCTTGGGGCTACCGACTTGGTGGGGAAAAATTTACTGAAGCATTGCCGATATCCATGCTAAAACCATTGAAGGAGGGAAAATAATATGCAACAGCAAATCGAACAATTAGTTCAAGAACTTGCAGCAAAGAATGAGTCATTATCTGTCGCCAAAGCACGTGTGTGGATTGAATTACTATGGTCAGATTTTGAATCATCTTACGCAAAAGCGGGCTATGATTATAAAGGTACCGAAGTTACTGAGAAAGTAATTCGTCAATGGATTGAAAGCTATGGAGAACGGATTCATGAATTTGCAGGTAACAATCCGAAATATGCTCATTTGCTACAAGTGGACAACGATTCACAACAATAAGAAAAGATTTGTTAACCGATTATGGTTATCGAATAAGAAAAGTACACGACATCGAGTGTCGTGTACTTTTTAGTTTGAAAGGAAATCCAATTTTTTATGAAGTTTTTCTTCACTGAAAATCCAGCCTGTATAAGAATTAACGATTTCCAGATCTTCATTTAAATGAGCAACAGCTACGAATGGGTAATAATCATTGCTGCGATAACGCAAATCAATGAGACGAACTTCATGAATGTGATCATGATCTGTAATTTCCCAACGGTATATAGGAGAGAATGAGATGAAAGCTTGCAAGTTCTTGTCTTTCAATGCAGCTTTCACAAGGGGAGAATCTGGTATCGTTTTACGTTCAAAGCGATCGTAAATATTGATTGAACGTCCATAAGCTCTACCTACATAGTGATGCGTTTTAGAGATTGCTGCAATACGCCATTGGAAAAAACGAATCGTTGGTGCGATGATGATTTCTTCCGCCGTAGGAATCGTATTTTTGACTGCATGTCTGACTGCATGCTGGACCGCAAACCTAAGAAGGTAATATACAAAAACAATTGTATATAGCAAAAGCATTGTATATACCGGATTTGCACCGAATGCCCAGAACAACAAGGCGACCACATGCAAACCAAAAATGATGGGATCAAATGTATTGATTACTCCAAGAGCCACCCATTTATTTGAAAATGGACGCAGTGCTTGCGTTCCGTATGAATTGAATATGTCCACAAAAACATGGAGAAATACGGCCAGAAATGTCCATAACCATAAATGCATTAGGTCTGCACTCGGCATAATTAAATGAAGGACGCCGGAAATCGCCAAAGGCCATAGCAAGACAGCCGGAATGGAATGGGTAATGCCACGATGATGGCGAATATATACCGCATTATTTCTTAATTTCAGGACCGTATCAAGGTCAGGAGCCTGAGAACCGATAATGGTTCCTGCAATGACGGCTGTGGCGGTCATGGAATGGTTAGCAACCACTGGGTCAATCATGGCTAGTCCACCTAAAGCGATTCCCATAACAACATGAGTACCTGTATCCAACTGTATCAACTCCTTTTGTATGGAGACTGCCCGAATAATTTTGTTCATCATAAGATATTTTTGTTAAAATAACAAACGGTTAGACTTCCAAGATTGATTGCATTCTACAAATTGGTATACCCGTAATGTAGAACATGTAATCAATAGAATGTAGGTGTAAAGTATGAATGAATTCAACAAAATTGAATTTCGTAAATCGTTAATTGAATGGTATTTAGAAGAAAAAAGAAATCTACCTTGGAGAGAGACATCAGATCCTTACAAAATATGGGTTTCGGAAATCATGCTCCAACAAACAAGAGTGGATACAGTCATACCTTATTACAATCGTTTTATAGAAGCTTTTCCTACAATGGAAGAATTGGCGAATGCTGAAGAAGAAAAAATTCTGAAACAATGGGAAGGTTTAGGCTACTACTCCCGTGTACGGAACTTACAAGCAGGAGTAAAGGAAGTAGTTGAAACTTATAATAGTGTAGTACCTTCAACAAGAAATGAAATTTCGACACTAAAAGGTGTAGGCCCTTACACGGCTGGTGCCATATTGAGCATTGCTTATGGACGACCTGAACATGCGGTTGACGGGAACGTCATGCGAGTATTATCACGGGTTCTTCTAATAAAAGAAGATATCGCAAAGCCGAAAACGAGAAAAATTTTTGAACAAGCCGTTTCTGAAATCATCGACCCGCAAGATCCGTCATCCTTCAATCAGGGATTGATGGAACTGGGCGCAGTGATTTGTACGCCAACATCGCCAAAATGTTTATTGTGTCCAGTTAGAGAAAATTGTGCTGCTTTTTATGCAGGTGAACAAAATGACTTGCCAATAAAAACGAAAAACAAAAAAACGAAAGCACAACATTATGATGTTTATATTGCCCAAAATGAACAAAAACAATTTCTCATGGAAAAAAGACTTGAAACAGGTTTGTTGGCGAACATGTGGCAGTTCCCCATGATTGAGCGTGCAAACAAAGATGAAGGGACGATTCCACTGTTCCAAGATCGTTATGACATACATTTTACAAAAGAATTGGATTTAGGTTCTTTTAAACATGTCTTTTCTCATTTAACATGGGAGATGAATAGTTTCGTTGGACATGGAGTCGAAGTAAGTCTGACTGAAAGTTGTAAGTGGTTATCATTAGAAGAAATTAAAGAAGTACCGATGCCTGTCCCAATGTTGAAAATTTGGCAGGCTTATATGGAGAGGGGAAAACTATAATGACAACAAACAAAGTGGCGTTAGTTACCGGAAGCAGCAGAGGACTCGGAAAGGCAATTGCGATTGAACTTGCAAAAAATGGATATGATATCGTTGTAAACTATGCGCGCAGCAAAACAGCTGCTCTCGAAACAGTGAAAGAAATTGAAGCGCTTGGTCAAAAAGCCCTTCTTGTACGCGCAAACGTAGGAGATGTAGAAAAATTAAAAGCGATGTTTGAAACAATTCGTGAAGAGTTTGGCCGTCTGGATGTATTCGTAAGCAATGCAGCTTCTGGAGTTCTGCGACCAGTAATGGAATTGGAAGAATCCCACTGGGACTGGACCATGAATATTAATGCGAAAGCCATGCTATTTGGGGCACAGGAAGCGGCAAAATTAATGGACCGAGGCGGAAAAATCGTTGGAATCAGCTCACTAGGCTCGATTCGTTATTTAGAAAATTACACAACTGTAGGCGTATCAAAAGCAGCGATTGAATCCATTACGCGTTACTTAGCTGTCGAACTTGCGGCAAAAGGGATTGCAGTAAATACTGTTTCCGGTGGAGCGCTTGATACAGATGCATTAAAGCACTTCCCGAATCGCGAAGAACTATTGGATGACGCAAGAAAAAATACACCTGCTGGACGTATGGTTGAAATCGAAGATATGGTCAAAACAGCCATGTTCTTGATTTCAGATGGCTCGGATATGATTCGCGGTCAAACCATCATTGTGGATGGCGGACGCTCCATCGTAATGTAAAAAAAAAATTTGTAAGCATAAGTTTTCTCAACCTGCACACATTAATGAGTATGGAGGTGAAAATTCATGCCAAACAAAAACAACAACCAACCAACCAACGCTGCAGAAGTACGTAGACAAAATCAACAATCAACGATGGGTACTCCAGCTAACTTCACTACAGAGTTCGGTTCTGAAACTGATGTTAACGAAGTAATCCAACGCAATCAACAATCTGCTCAGAAGAAAAACAATGCTTCTGGTCCACAAGTAAACCGCAACAATAATTCAACTAAATAATGATTATTCACCACTAATCAGCGAGGGCTTATGCCTTCGCTGATTTTTTTGCTACAGTTTTTGTAAATTGGTTGGTATAATGAGTACACTGCAAGATTTATATATATTGTGCTTTGACGAAAAGGTGGGCTTATCCATGTCAATACCAGCAGAAGGAGAAACGATTCAGATCCACAGCTACAAGCATAACGGCAAAATCCACCGCGTCTGGCAGGAAACAATGGTTCTGAAAGGGACAAGAAATATTGTCATTGGCGCGAACGAACGCACGCTCGTTACCGAGTCAGACGGTCGCACTTGGTTAACACGGGAACCATCGATTTGTTATTTCCATGCTGAACACTGGTTTAAYATCATTTGTATGTTGCGCGAAGATGGTGTGTACTATTACTGCAATATTAGTTCACCATTTATCTACGATAACCAATCTTTAAAATACATTGATTACGACTTAGATGTTAAAGTCTTCCCAGATATGACATTTACAATTTTGGACGAAGATGAATTTGAAGATCATAAAAAGCAAATGAATTATCCTGAGGTTATTGATACGATCTTACATCGTAATGTGGAAAAACTAATTAGTTGGATTAAACAACGAAAAGGACCATTTGCACCAGATTTTATCGAGGTATGGACAAACCGTTACCTATTTCACAAGCAACTTCGAATACGTGAGTAAATGATGCCTGTTGAATCCCAACAGGTTTTTCATTTGGAAAGGAAAGTGAACGGATGAGCAGTACAAAAAGATATATGAAGTTTGTTAAACCATATACTTGGCAAATTGTCCTCACGGTTGCCATTGGGATTGTCAAATTTGCCATCCCGTTATTTATTCCATTATTAATTAAAATTGTAATTGACGATATCATCAGTGTAGATACATTGACAGATGCGGAAAAGACGCGGCAGTTATTTTATTGGCTGGGCGGAACTGCACTCGTATTTTTCATTGTAAGACCACCGATTGAGTATTACCGACAATACTATGCACAACTTGTCAGTAATAAAATTTTGTATGATATAAGACAAGAATTATACGCACACTTGCAACGCCTGAGTTTGCGGTTTTATTCAAACACACGGGTTGGAGAAGTCATCTCCCGTGTAATCAACGACGTTGAACAAACCAAAAACTTTGTCATGATTGGCTTAATGAATTTATGGCTGGATTTAGCCACGATTTTGATTGCTGTTGCGATCATGCTGACAATGGATGTTCCATTAACTCTCGTTACATTACTGGCTTTCCCATTCTATGCGTTCAGTGTGAAATACTTCTTCGGACGATTGCGTGACCTGACTCGAAAACGGTCTCAAGCACTGGCGAGTGTCCAAAGTTATTTGCATGAACGTGTCCAAGGTATGAGCATCATTAAAAGTTTTACTTTGGAAAAACATGAACAGCAAATTTTTGATAAAGCAAATGGCGAGTTTCTTGACAAGGCTGTTGATCATACAAAATGGAATGCGAAAGCTTTTGCTGTAGTCAACACCATTACGGATGTTGCGCCACTTTTGGTTATTGCCTACGCTGGATATCAAGTTATCAATGGAAATTTATCTGTCGGGACAATGGTTGCGTTTATCGCGTATATCGAACGCCTTTATAATCCTTTAAGACGATTGGTAAATTCATCAACTACATTGACGCAAGCGTTCGCTTCAATGGACCGGGTATTCGAACTAATGGATGAAAAATATGATATTGAAGATGGTCCAAATGCACAGGATATGCCGACTATAAAAGGGAAACTGCAGTTTGATCACGTTTCTTTCAAATACGAGGAAGAAAATAATCTCGTGTTAAATAATATGAATTTCACGGTAGAGCCAGGTCAAACAGCTGCTTTTGTAGGAATGAGCGGAGGTGGGAAGTCGACCATCATCAGTATGATTCCCCGATTTTATGATGCAACAAGCGGTTCGGTCAAAATAGATGACCAGGATATTAAAGATGTAAAAATTCATTCATTACGCGAACAGATTGGAATAGTATTGCAAGATAACATACTGTTCAGCGACTCTGTGAAAGCAAATATACTTATGGGACGTCCAGGTGCTACGGAAAACGAAGTAATTGAAGCGGCAAAAGCTGCGAACGCTCATGACTTTATCGTTTCGCTACCCGAAGGTTACGAGACGAAAGTCGGGGAACGTGGAGTCAAATTGTCAGGAGGACAAAAACAACGTGTTGCCATTGCGCGCGTATTCCTGAAAAATCCTCCGATTTTAGTTTTGGACGAAGCAACTTCTGCGTTGGACTTGGAAAGCGAGTCCTTGATACAGGACTCTTTGGAGCGCTTGGCACATGACCGGACCACGATTATTGTCGCCCATCGCCTTTCGACGATTACTCATGCGGATCAAATCTTTGTTATTGATCATGGCGAACTAAAGGAACAAGGAACGCATGATGAATTAATGAATTCGAAGGGAATATATTACAACTTATTTCAAGTTCAACAACTGGATATAGACTAAAAAGGTTCTCCTGAAAAGGGGAACCTTTTTTTGTTAAACAATAGAAGTATGACTTATATAATAAATATTGCAATTATAATTATTATTTGTATAATAAAGAACATATCGAATTTTCTGAAATAATGATACTAATAAAACTATTTATTTCGTATGCTAGGAAAAGGAGGGCCATCATCATGAGTGAACGAAAAGCGATTCTTCAAGTAAGAAGTCTTCAAACATCCTTTTTCACAGATGACGGAGTAATTCCCGCAGTAGACAATATTGATTTTTCCGTACATGAAGGAGAAGTACTCGGTATCGTAGGGGAATCTGGTTGTGGGAAAAGTGTTACTTCTTTATCCATTATGGGGTTAGTACCAAGTCCTCCAGGTAAAATTACTGGTGGTGAAATTCTTTTTGGCGATAAGGACTTAACTAAATTAAGCGATAAAGAAATGCGTAAAGTCCGCGGCAACGACGTGGCAATGATTTTCCAAGAGCCTATGACATCTTTGAATCCATTGTTCACAATAGGGAATCAATTGATGGAAGCCATTCTTATCCATAAAAAAGGCTGGTCAAAAAAACAAGCAAATACACGTGCAATTGAAATGCTTACCCTTGTAGGTCTTCCGCGTGCTAATGAATTGATGAAAGAATATCCGCATCAACTATCAGGTGGGATGAGACAGCGGGTCATGATAGCAATGGCTCTTGTATGCGATCCGAAAGTGTTAATTGCAGATGAACCGACAACTGCACTCGATGTAACTATTCAAGCGCAGATCCTGGCATTGATGAAAGACTTGAATGAACGATTGAATACAGCTGTTTTGTTAATCACACATGATCTTGGGGTTGTGGCAGAGACTTGTGAAAGAGTTGTGGTCATGTATGCGGGCCAAATTGTTGAAGAAGGTCCGGTTCAAACGATTTTTAAAGACCCTCAACATCCATATACAAAAGGATTGTTGCAATCCGTTCCGGACATGCGTTATAAAAAACAACGTTTATATTCGATACCCGGTAATGTACCAAAACCCGGTACCATAAATACTGGATGTCGCTTTGCTGCACGATGCGAGTTTGCATTTGAAAAGTGCCTGACACACAATCCAGAATTGTATCAAACTGCATCGGTACATAAGACAAGATGCTTCTTGTACGAAGATCAGGAGGTATCCACTCATGACAGAACCCTTGTTGAAAGTTGAAGGACTTAAAAAGTATTTTCCCATACGTAAAGGATTACTCAGTCGTGTGTCTGGGCATGTAAAAGCGGTTGATGATGTATCGTTTTACGTAAATAAAGGCGAAACTCTTGGAATTGTGGGCGAGTCTGGCTGTGGGAAATCTACTACCGGTCGCATGCTTATGAGATTACTAGAACCGTCAGAGGGAAAAGTAGTTTTCGATGGTAAAGAACTGACGAATATATCCGATGATGATATGCGAAAGGCACGCCGGGAAATTCAAATGGTTTTCCAGGATCCATATGCTTCCTTAAATCCTAGACATACCATTGAGAAGATTTTGGAGGAGCCTCTGATTGTGCACGGAATCGGTGACGCCAAAACTCGCAAAAAGAAAGTCCATGATTTTCTGGAGATTGTTGGGTTAAGCAGTTACCATGCAAAACGCTATCCTCATCAATTCAGTGGTGGACAACGTCAGCGTATCGGCATTGCTCGTGCGCTCATGACGAACCCTAAACTGATTATTGCAGATGAGCCCGTTTCAGCTCTTGACGTGTCCATTCAAGCACAAGTGTTGAACTTGATGCAGGATTTACAAAAAGAATTAAACCTGACTTATATATTTATCGCGCATGATCTAGGGGTTGTTCGTCATATAAGTGATCGAGTAGGGGTTATGTATCTAGGCAAAATGGTCGAGCTTGCTAAAAGTGAGTTGCTTTATGACAAGCCACTTCACCCTTATACACAGGCTTTGTTGTCTGCTGTACCGGTTCCGGATCCGAATTTTGTGCGGGAACAAATGCTTATAAAAGGAGATATTCCTAGTCCGTCAAATCCTCCGTCGGGATGTACTTTCCACACGCGCTGTCCTTTTAAAATGGATGTGTGTACAAAAATCGTACCGAAGTTAGAAGAAGTTGAACCAGGTCATTCTGTTGCCTGCCACCTATACGGTGAACATGCGCAACAATGATAAATAAACAAACAATATGGAGGGGTCAATTTGAGTAAGAAGAAACTGTGGTCACTTGCTTTATTAACAATGCTAGTCCTCTCAACGATTTTAGCGGGCTGTCAATCTGATTCATCAGACGGAAACAGCGGAGACGACGAAAAAGAACCGAAAATTTTAGTATTTGGTCGTGGTGGAGATTCTGTATCTCTAGATCCGGCAACTGTAACTGATGGAGAATCATTTAAAGTAACGCAAAACGTTTTTGAAACACTTGTGAACTTCGGTAAACAAGATACAGAAATCAACCCAGGCCTTGCAAAAGAATGGAAGCCTTCAGAGGATGGCTTAACTTATACATTCCAATTGGAAGAAGGCGTTAAGTTCCATGATGGTACTGACTTCAATGCAGAAGCTGTTGTAGCTAACTTTGAGCGTTGGGCAAATGGTTCTGGTGAAGACTTCTATTACTATTCATCAATGTTCGGTGGTTACAAAGGTGATGAAGGACATGTTATCGATTCTGTTACTGCAGATGGAGATTACACAGTCGTGTTCAAATTAAAACGTCCACAAGCACCATTCCTTAAAAACTTAGCAATGAGCCCGTTCGGTATTGCGAGCCCGAAAGCTTTTGAAGAACAAGGAGCAAAATTCGGCGATAATCCAGTAGGTACTGGACCATTCAAATTTGTCGAGTGGAAACGTAATGATTCAATCACAATTGAAAAGAACGAAGATTATTGGGTTAAGGGTCTTCCTAAACTTGATAAAGTAGTTTTCAAAGCAATTCCAGATAACTCAGCTCGTTTGAACGCTTTAAACACAGGTGAAATTGATTTGGCTGATGGTGTAAATCCTGCTGATGGCAAATCTGTTGAAAGCAACTCAGAATTGCAATTATTCGAACGTCCATCAATGAACGTTGGTTACTTAGGTTTAACTAGTACACGTCCTCCATTTGATAAAGTGGAAGTGCGTCAAGCAATTAACCATGCAATTGACAAACAAGCGATCGTAGATGCATTCTTTGAAGGTCGCGCTGAAGTAGCGAAAAACCCAATGCCTCCAGTAATCAGCGGCTATAATGACGACATTGCTGGATATGATTTCGATCCAGAAAAAGCAAAAGCACTATTAGCTGAAGCTGGTCTTGCAGAAGGCTTTGAAATGGAACTATGGGCAATGCCTGTACCACGTCCATATATGCCAGATGGCCAAAAAGTGGCAGAAGTTATTCAATCAAACTTAGCTGATGTTGGCATCAAAGCGAAAATCGTTACATTCGAGTGGGCAACTTACTTGGAAAAAGCTCGTAACGGAGAAGCAGATGCATTCATGTTAGGTTGGACTGGTGATAATGGTGATGCGGATAACTTCCTATACGTATTACTTGATAAAGACAATATCGGAAGCAATAACTATTCATACTATAGCAACGACGAATTACACGACATCCTAATTGAAGCACAATCAGAAGTTGATGAAGACAAGCGAAATGAACTTTACGGTCAAGCTCAAGAAATCATTTTCGAAGACGCTCCGTGGGTACCGCTTGCTCACTCTACTCCACTTCTTGCAGGTAAAGCGAATCTGGTAGACTTCTTACCACATCCGACTGGTTCTGATAAGTTAGCAGAAGTAGACTTCAAGTAACAAACTGACTGATGGGGAGAAGTCTACGTGATTTCTCCCCATTTTATTTACGAAAACAAATGAAATGAAATTTTGATTTACATATCGCATCAGATGGAGAGGTGAAGACAATGCTTCACTATATCGGGAGAAGACTATTGCAATTAATCCCAGTTTTGCTGGGCATGACGTTTGTCGTTTTTATGATTATTCGTGCCATTCCTGGGGACCCAGCACAAGTTATTTTGGGTCAACAAGCGACGAAAGAAGCGATTGAGGCATTACGAGCAAAGCTCGGATTAGACAATCCGTGGTATGTCCAATATTTTGATTATCTAGGTGGATTGTTAAAAGGTGATCTTGGAGAATCTTTACGGACAACTACACCAGTTTCTGAAGAAATTTGGCCGTATCTAGCTGCTACATTTGAATTATCTCTATTTGCGGTTCTTATAGCAGTCATTGTCGGTGTCAATGCAGGTATCATTTCTGCCTGGTTCCAAAACTCATGGTTTGACTATACAGCCATGATATTAGCGCTAGTTGGAGTGTCCATGCCGATTTTCTGGCTTGGTTTGATGATGCAATATATTTTTGGAATCGAGCTTGGCATTCTTCCAACTACAGGACGTGAAGACGTCAGGAATCCCATAGATTCAATAACCAATCTTTATGTGTTGGATACTATTCTTCAAGGACGCTTTGATCAATTAGGCATTGTATTGAAACATCTGGTCTTACCAGGGCTAGCCCTTGCGACAATTCCGATGGCAATCATTGCCCGTATGACTCGTTCCAGCATGCTTGATGTAATGAGATCGGATTATGTACGTACTGCACGTGCGAAAGGTCAAAAAATGTTCTGGGTTGTGTACAAGCATGCATTGAAAAATGCAATCATCCCAGTTCTGACAATTATCGGTCTGCAAATGGGATTACTGCTTGGCGGTGCCATATTAACAGAATCCATCTTCGCGTGGCCGGGAGTTGGCCGTTACATTTATGAAGCAATCAATTTCCGCGACTACCCAGTAATCCAATCAGGTATTCTTGTCGTGGCATTTATCTTCGTTATGATTAATTTGTTAATTGATATTCTTTACAGTTTGATTGATCCACGAATTAAATACGATTAAGAAGGAGGAATCTCATAATGGTCGGATTCGCGCCTAAACCATCAGATGTAGTAGCACAACAAGATAAAGTAGTGGGCCCTTGGCATGAAGCTTGGCGAAGCTTTAAGAAAAGTAAAGTCGCCGTAGTCGGAGCTGGGATTGTTCTCTTCTTTATCATCGTGGCATTCATAGGACCTTGGATAGCACCACAAGGCATAAATGAGCAAGATTTACCCAATCGATTGCAGGCACCATCTGTTGCTCATTGGTTCGGAACAGATGACATGGGCCGAGATATATTGTCTCGCATTATACATGGTGCACGTATTTCATTATGGGTTGGATTCTTCTCAGTAATCGGTTCGGTGGTTGCAGGAAGTATTTTAGGAATTGTAGCAGGGTATTACGGTAAGTGGGTGGATGCGGTTATTTCCCGCATTTTCGATATCATGCTCGCATTTCCAAGTATCTTACTGGCAATCGCTGTCGTATCGGTATTGGGACCTTCCTTGCAAAATGCATTAATTGCTATTGCCATCATTAACATTCCGAACTTCGGTCGATTGATTCGATCAAAAGTTTTGAGTATTAAGGAAGAAGAGTATATCACTTCGGCTAAAGCAATCGGTATGCAAGATATCCGAATATTATTCTCGCATATTTTACCGAACTCAATGGCACCAGTTATCGTGCAAGGCACACTTGCCATAGCAACGGCCATTATTGAAGCGGCAGCACTTGGTTTCCTTGGTCTTGGTGCAGAAGCTCCGGCTCCGGAGTGGGGCAAAATGCTGGCAGATTCCAAAATGTATTTAATTAATGCTCCTTGGACCATGATTTTCCCGGGTATCGCCATTATGCTGACGGTGTTGGGATTCAATTTAATGGGAGATGGATTGCGTGATGCACTGGATCCACGCATGAAGAACTAGATAGTTACTGAAGAAGTCATTCCTTTTTAGGGAATGGCTTCTTTTTATGGGATGTAGGGCGGCGGCTGTTGGTTGAGCGGGTTCCGGTTAGTTTCGGGCTAGGGAAAAATGTAAATAGTCGGCACGAAAAAGCAGCCATCTCACTGAAGAGATGGCTGCCCTATCAATTAAAATTCATCTTCAAGCTCGACTTTTATTTCTTCACCGTGATAATTCTGGTGGGAAATGATAAGCGTATCTAAGTGTTCCAGTTGTTCTTCATAATCCAAAATTGCAGAAAGTACATGCAATAAATGATATGAAGAAAAAGACTCTTCTTCTTTGGATAGTGCGATTTCTCTCGCGAATATTTCCATTACTTCATGACGTTGAAGCGTAGCATCACTGCCGTTCCAAAACGAATGTTCCGGTTTTAACTTTCCTGTATATTTCAGATGTAGCTGTTCATGATATGTCAATAAAAAGTCCAGTCTTTCTTGAATCATCAAACGAAATTGATCTGGGAGATTGGCCAATTCATTTTCATGTAAATGAAGACGTTTCAGAACATCCCAGCTTTTATTAGCGGTTGAAATCATTTGACGATATACCACAAGTTTTCGGGCTTTCGCACGTTTTTCATTTCGGAAGTAGCTACGCTCTTCTTTATAGAATAAATAAAACTGATCGACTTTTATTAATCGTTCTCGCAACTTTTCAAGCGTATGTTTTGTGGCATTATGTTCAGAAGCTTGACGTTCCGCTAATCGCGTCCAGCGAATCAACTCATCGGTAGTCGAATGAATCGATTGAAATAACTTGGTTTCATACTTCGGTGGCATGAATACTAAGTTAACTACAAATGCGGCAAGCACACCGACCACAATAGTTGTAAAACGAATTAGAGCAAATGTTATAAAGTCATCGTTCTGTACTTCCATAATCGCAATAATTGTCACAAGCGCAAGTGAAATGGACTTCTCTAACTTTAATTTCAACATAATAGCAATCGTGATAACAGCGGCTAAACCCACGGCTACATAATTGTGGCCAAATAAAAGAGCAAAAATAACTGCAATTCCTGCACCAATAATATTACCTTGAATCTGTTCAATAATTGTTAAATAGGAGCGGTAAATGGAAGGTTGAAGGGCAAATATTGCCGCGATTCCTGCAAAAACAGGAGACGGTAAATGCAATAAATCAGCCATGTAGAGCGCAAAAACGATTGCGACACCTGTTTTAACGATTCGTGCACCAAGTTTCATATATGCTTTATTTCCTTTCCGACTTCTTAAAAAAGGCTTAAAAAAATGCCTTTCTGAAACTCTTTATTGTCTAGCTTGTTAGACCAGACTGCACCTCCATTTCATTCCTTCCATCGAGAAAAGGTTTCCATCGAGTTGTTGCAACACAAGAGTCTGTCTAAATTGGCCTGGATTGCTTTCTGAGTGACAGGCTTTTTGCTACTTTACAGCAGGGCAGCTTGTGGGTCAACCATACTTAGGCAAGTTTTGAAAATGCATAATCCACAGCGATTAACGATTGTTTAACATCTTCTTCAGTGTGAGCAGTCGTCAGGAACCAAGCCTCATACTTCGAAGGAGCCAAGTTGATACCCTGTTCCAGCATTAGTTTAAAGAATCGTCCAAAAATCTCGCCATCAGTCGCTTCGGCTTGTTCATAATTTTCTACTTTCACATCCGTGAAGTAAATTGTCAATGCACCCATTAAACGATTGATTGTGATTGTCACGTCATGTTTAGCGGCTGCTTTCAAAATACCTTCTTCCAACAGTGCACCTAAACGATCCATTTCTTCATATATACCCTGTTGCTTCAGTACTTCTAAACATGCAATTCCAGATAATATAGACGCTGGATTTCCTGCCATAGTTCCCGCTTGGTAAGCTGGTCCTAGTGGTGCGACATGTTCCATAATTTCTTTTCGTCCGCCGTATGCGCCGATTGGCAAGCCACCCCCGATGATTTTCCCAAGAGCAGTCAAATCAGGTGTCAAACCAAGCAAATCTTGTGCACCACCGTAGTGGAAACGGAATGCTGTAATTACTTCATCATAAACAATAAGTGCACCTTTTTGTTTGGCAATATCATGCACAAGAGGTAAAAAGCCTTCTTTTGGTTCGACAATCCCAAAATTACCGACGATAGGTTCAACTAAAATACAAGCAATTTCGTCGCCCCATTTTTCCATCGCTTCTTTATAAGCTTCTGGATCATTAAAAGGAATAGTGATTACTTCTTTTGCGATAGATTTAGGGACACCAGCAGAGTCAGGAGTACCCAGTGTCGCAGGGCCAGAACCGGCAGCTACAAGCACCAAATCCGAATGACCATGGTAACATCCAGCAAATTTCATGATTTTGGTACGTCCTGTATATGCACGTGATACTCGAATCGTCGTCATGACCGCTTCTGTTCCCGAATTCACAAAACGGACTTTATCCATCCCAGGCATAGCTTCTTTCAGCATTTTCGCGAATTTCACTTCATGAGGAGTAGGTGTACCATACAATAATCCATTTTCAGCTGCCTTAGTAATGGCTTGCGTAATATGTGGATGGGCATGCCCAGTAATGATGGGACCATAAGCTGCAAGATAGTCAATGTATTTGTTGCCATCTACATCCCAAAAGTATGCTCCTTGTGCTCTTTCCATGACAGTTGGTGAACCGCCACCGACTGCTTTGTATGAACGTGAAGGGCTGTTAACGCCTCCAACGATATGTTGTAAAGCTTCTTCATGTAATGCTTCTGACTTAGTTCTATTCATATTTATATCCTCCGTTCCTTTTCTAACATCCTTAATAATAGACAAAAAGGAAGGAGAACGCCAAGAAAATTGAAACTCCTGCCATTCTTAGGTACGATTAAACAAATAGTAAAGTGGAGGGAATGTTCATGACAACACTTGAAGGCATGCAAGCACCAGATTTCACATTACGAAACGAAAAAGGGGAAGAAGTTTCACTGCGAAATTACGCTGGGAATAAATATGTGCTGCTATATTTTTATCCGAAAGATTCTACTCCAGGGTGCACAACTGAAGCATGTGATTTCAGAGATATGCACGAATCTTTCCGTGACCTGAATGCCGTTATTTTAGGAGTCAGCCCGGACGGGGAACGAGCGCACACAAAGTTCATTGAAAAACACGGATTACCATTTTCATTATTGATTGATGAAGACCATGCAGTTGCAGAGGCGTATGGAGTTTGGGGTCTCAAAAAAATGTTTGGTAAAGAATATATGGGAATCGAACGTTCCACATTCCTAATCGATCCGACGGGAACTGTCGTAAAAGAATGGCGTAAAGTAAAAGTGAAGGGACACGTGGAAGATGCTCTCGTAACTTTGCGTGAATTAGTGACAGCTAAATGACCAATGTACTTTTTACTTTCCCGGTTAAGGAATATTTGATAGAAGAGTTACTGACTGAGTTTCCGAAAGTTGAGTTCATTTTTTCTTCTATTAAAGATGAAAATGCACTTAAACGAGCTGAAATCATTGTGACCTATGGCGAAGATGTTTCAAAAGAAACTCTAGATCAAGCACTTTCATTGAAATGGCTCATGGTTGCTTCTGCGGGATTAGAAAAAATGCCGCTTCGTGATATCGCGAAGCGAAACATTTTAGTTACCAATGTCAAAGGAATTCACAAAACACCAATGTCTGAATCCGTCCTAGCACATTTACTTGCCCTTAAACGTGCTTTACCGTGGATGTATAAACAACAGGAAAACAGTGAATGGAGTAAGCGCTCAGGGTCTATGGAGCTTTTTGGAAGTACGGCTCTGATAATTGGCCCTGGTGCAATCGGCAGTGAAATCGGTCGGTTGTTGCAAGCGTTTGGCGTAACAACAATTGGTTGCAATCGCTCTGGGCGAAAGGCGCCCAACATGAATGCAATGATTACTTTTGATCAATTAAATGAAGAACTACCCAAAGTTGATATCATCATTTCTGTCTTACCAAGCACACCGGAAACAAGGGGTTTTATTACATATAATCATTTCGTATTAATGAAAGAAGACGCAATTTTTATGAATTTTGGTCGTGGTGATCTGATAAAAGAGGAACAACTCATACAAGCAATGAAGGAACGTCAAATTGCTTATGTTGTTCTTGATGTTTTTGAGAGTGAACCACTTGATGACAGTCATCCGCTTTGGAAAATGGAAGGGGTTATTGTTTCACCTCATGTTTCCAGCCATTCTTCAGAATATGTACCACGAGCTCTAAAGATTTTCCGGCATAACCTACATGAATGGATGGAAACGGGATCGAATTTTCAAAATGTCATAGACTTAGAAAAGGGGTATTAACGTGAAAATTTATACTAAAACAGGCGACAAAGGGACAACTTCACTTATTTATGGATCTCGAGTTGCGAAGAATGATGCTTTGGTAGAAGCTTATGGTACATGCGACGAAGCGAATTCCATGATAGGAGTTGCCCTCAGTTTTATCCAAAATGAGTTTTTTGAAGAAAAAGAGACTGTTTTGCAAGCTTTCCATCAAATCCAAACTACCCTTTTTCATGTGGGAGCGGAACTGGCCACACCTGCTGGAAAAGAAGTGAAATGGAAACTGGAAGATAGTGAAATCACAAAACTTGAAAATTTAATCGATGAATGGGATGCGCAGTTGCCGTCATTACAAAACTTCATTTTGCCTAGCGGTCATCCTGCCGGGGCGACCCTGCATGTAGCTCGCACCATAGTTCGACGCGCTGAGCGTTCTGCGGTCAGTATTGGCGATAGCGTATCTCCACTTGTTTTAGCTTACTTAAACCGTTTATCTGATTTCTTATTTGTTGCTGCACGCTTCGTTAACTTGCGCCTAGGTCAGAAAGAAAAAGGATTACATGCTGAGTAGCCCTTGATGTAATGGGTTTTTGTTGACTTTTTCGTTACTTCTTTCTTATACTAATTGTAACGATTATAAAATAATAATCTTTATGAAGTGAGGTGCATGGCGATGACTGAAATGCATTTACGTGACGCATTGGATAATTTGAAATCAACAGGAGTCCGAATTACACCACAGCGTCATGCGATTTTAGAATTTCTCATCCAATCCATGATTCATCCAACAGCAGATGATATATATAGAGCGCTTGAAGGGAAATTCCCAAACATGAGCGTAGCGACGGTATATAATAATCTTCGTGTTTTTAGAGAAGCCGGATTAGTAAAAGAATTAACCTATGGCGATTCATCGAGTCGGTTTGATTTCGTTACCAATGATCACTATCACATTATTTGTGATAATTGTGGCAAAATTGTTKATTTCCATTATCCAGGTTTAGATGAGGTAGAACAATTAGCTTCTCACGTCACTGGATTCAAAGTAAATTCGCATCGTATGGAGATTTACGGAACATGTCCGACCTGTGAAACATCAGCTATAAAAGTTCAATAGTAAACAAAAAGAGCATTTCGGTGCTCTTTTTTTTGTACAAAAAAAGGGCTAACATTCTATAATGAATGTTAGCCCACTTGGTTATTATCTTTTTCGGTTTAAAGATTCATCAAATTCCTGACCTTCTAAAGTAGGATCTAATGTAAGTGGTTCTTTACAATACATACACATATCAACCCGACCTAAAACTTTGGTATACTTTCCGCAGTTAGGGCAGACAACTTGAACTGCTTTCGTGGAAAGCATTCCAATCCATGCGTATACACCTGTGCTGCCTATAATGGCTAGCAGACCTAAAAACATAAACAGAGTCATGACGATTTGATTTTCTCGGAAGAAGATGCCGATATACATGATGACAAAACCGATGAAAATCAATGATAATGCAAACGAACGAATTCGATTTATTTTATTTTTATAAGGTTTCATATTGTGTTCCTCCTTAATCATGTTTACTATACCATAATTGGTAGTGTAAATCGTTTGAAGGAATCTCACAACCTTTGTCGAAAAAAGAACATATACCATTTTGATTAATTTATGAGGGGGACTTCCGTTGGAACAAATTCTGCGTCCTATTTATCAGGAAAGAGCGAGCCAACCAAATACGCTCGGCGTCATTTTAGTCGAGAAGAGAGAAAAAGTTAGTCAAATAACGGATACATTCGATACTATTCTTTTAATATTAGCTAAAGATGCAACACAGCCTGTGTTTACGAAACATTATACATTTAACGATAAAAAAGCAGCGATGCACATTGTTACTGAGAAACAGTTACGGAAATGGTTACTTCTTGGAACTAATAGAAAAATCGTGGACTGGATTTTTTATGGACGTGTCATGTTCGACCGTAATGAATTTGTTCATGAATTGAAAACTGAGTTAAAAGATTTTCCCTTTTATGGACGTAAAATTAAAATGGGAATTGAATTTGCAAAACTTTTGCGTCGTTATTTAGAAGGAAAAGTGTTCTTTGAACAAAAAAACTACATGGATGCATACAATCATATTGTGGATTCCTTGCACCATCTTGCAAGACTGGCTGTTTTTGAAAACGGCATGCATCCTGAAGTAACTGTTTGGTCGCAGGTCAAAATAATTGAACCCTCCATCTATAAACTATATGAAGAATTGCTATCAAGCGAAGAACCAATCGATAAAAGATTGGAGCTATTGTTCTTAGCAAGTGAGTTTATGATCCATTCAAGAACCAAAGACGGGTCACGTCATATATTAGAAGTCATGAGCCAAAAAGATCATTGGACGATTCAAGAATTGCACGAACAAGAAGAGCTCAGAAACTATTCGGTCGACTTGGAAGTCTTTATTGAATTTCTTGTAGAGAAGGGCTACATCCACGTAGAACGAATAGAGACGAAGAGTGATAAAATCTTTCACCGCTACTATAAAGTTGAACAAATTGATGAGGAAGCACCACAGTAAATAAGGCGCTTGAAAAAGCGTCTTATTTTTTTCTTGACGTTTGTATAAAAGCCTGTATATAATAGTAAACGTCGCTGAGCAACACAGCATGAAAAAATAGATTTAAAAAGTGCTTGACTCTCTTACTTTAAAGTGCTAAATTAGAGAAGTCGCCAAAACGAGTGACACAATGAACCTTGAAAACTGAACAGCAAAACGTCAACAATAAAGCGGAACACACTTCGGTGTGGGAAGCAAAACTTGAACTTAATTGTTCATTTTAAAACGTCATTAATTTGACGCCAGCAACAAAGTCGAGCTAATCGACTCACCTATTATGGAGAGTTTGATCCTGGCTCAGGACGAACGC
>NZ_JBFUIO010000021.1:0-37022 GCF_056401835.1 Paenisporosarcina sp. P4_D4
CTCCATTATGGAGGGCTTTTTTGTTTCTAATTCAATATTTTAATTGCGGGGGGACTTTTTAGTTGAGAAGGTTAAAACCTGACCCTTGGAACCTGACAGTTAACACTGACGTAGGGAGCAATGTTTCATCAGAAACGCTCTTTTGTCATACGCAAAAGGGCGTTTTTTGCACTTGCGTCCATCCAAAGAAGGAGGACTAGTAATGACATTTTGTGAAGAAGTACGAAAAGAAACGGATCTTTATTGGCAAGGCAGTTTTGATCACCCCTTTGTAATGGGACTGGTGGACGGGACATTGCCACTTGAGAAATTTGCGTATTACATGATGCAGGACGCCTATTATTTAAAGCACTACACAAAGGTGCTGGCGATTGCCGCTACGAAGGCAGAAACGAATGAAGACATAGCATTCTTTTTAGAATCTGCCCGCTACATCAATGAAGCCGAGCTTGAGTTGCACCGAACTGTTTTCAAAGAGCTCGGTATTACGGAGGAAATGGAAGCACACTTTGAACCTGCTCCGGCTGCCTACAACTACGTATCGCATATGTACAATGCAGCTCATAACGGGGATGTGGCAGAAGCGTTTGCCGCCATGTTCCCTTGTCCATGGCTCTATCAGGAAATCGGGGAGAAGTATAAAGACGCTAAACCAGGTGTCAAAGTTTATGAAGATTGGATTGCCGTGTATAGTGCACCAGGTTACAAAGAAAAAATCGAGCATCAAATGCAAATGATGAATCGATATGCAGAGGCAAATCCGAATAAGAGAAATGTGCTGAAAAGTCATTTTGCTAAGAGCTGCTATTACGAGTGGAAATTCTGGGAAATGCCTTGGACACTTGAGAACTGGGAAAACGAGGTGAAAGTCTATGCCTATTGAACAAATACGTAAAAAAAAGCCTCTCGTTCACTGCATGACAAACTATGTCGTGGCGAACTTTACCGCGAATGGGTTGCTAGCAATCGGTGCGTCACCGGTCATGGCGGATGAAATATCAGAAGTAGAAGAAATGGTTTTCATTTCCTCGGCTCTATTAATTAATATCGGCACAATCAATACACGAACGCAAGAAGCGATGCTTCTAGCTGGTAAAAAAGCGAATGAACTTGGTACACCCGTTGTTTTGGATCCAGTAGGCGTAGGAGCTACATCATTTCGCAAAAGGGTAGTTAAGGAGTTGCTGGAACAAGTTCGGTTTAATTTAATAAGATGTAATGCAGGTGAACTGGCTGCAATCGCTGGTGTTTCGTGGCAGTCAAAAGGAGTGGACAGTGGAGAAGGCGACATGGACATCGCGGACGTTGCCAAGCAAGTAGCGAAGGATTGGAATTGTATAGTAGCTGTGACTGGCGCTTCGGATTATATTACCGATGGAAACAAAGAATTTTGGATAACTGGCGGGCATGAACGAATGACAGAGGTAACCGGTACTGGGTGTTTGTTGAGTGCAATTTGCACGGCGGCTTTAAGTTTGGATGGAGAGGCCCTCCTCAACTTACTCGATCTCCTGCAAGCTTATAAACAAATATCCGAGCAAGCATCGTCTCAGGCACAACTTCCTGGCTCTTTCCAGACTGAAGTACTAAATGCTTTGCATCTCTTTTCCAAAGGTGATGGAAAATGAACATTGTCATGACGATAGCAGGCTCGGATAGTGGGGGCGGAGCCGGTATACAAGCCGATTTGAAAACATTTCAGGAACTTGGCGTATTTGGTACGTCCGCGATTACAGCACTGACTGCTCAAAATACGCTGGGTGTAGAAGGGATCTTTCCAACATCACCCGATTTCGTGGCACAACAAATAGATGTTGTCTTTAAGGATATGCCCATCCAAGCAGTCAAAACAGGCATGCTCTTTTCAACAGAAATCATTGAAGAAGTAGCAAATAATTTGCGAGAAAAAAATGTACAGCTTGTCGTTGATCCTGTGATGATTGCCAAAGGAGGCGCAAACCTTTTGCAGAATCAAGCCGTGGAAACTTTACGGACCAACCTATTGCCTCTTGCAACAGTATTAACCCCAAATATTCCAGAAGCCGAGGTGCTGGCTGGTTTGGAAATCCAATCGGAGTCAGATATGCACAAAGCAGCCAAGGCGATTTTAGGAATGGGTGTCAATTGCGTGGTCATGAAGGGCGGTCATCTAGAAGAACGAGATACGGCAACTGATACAGTCTTTATGGCCGATGGGACTAGCTTTAAAATGGTTACCCCTCGTATCAACACCAAGCATACACATGGAACGGGCTGTACGTTTTCTGCCGCATTAACTGCATTTTTGGGACAAGGAATTCCTTTGAAGGAAGCTTTGATTGAAGCGAAAAAATTTGTCCAGCTGGCTCTCGAGAATCCTCTTGGTATCGGCCATGGACATGGACCGACCAACCATTTCGCTTATAAGCAATTAAAAGCAATTTGTGAGGTGACCATCATTGAACCGTAAAGATTTGGCAGTATACCTCATAATGGGTACACCCAATTGTGTTGAAGATCCCTTGGTTGTTTTAAAGGATGCGTTGGAGGCTGGCGTAACAATGTTTCAGTTGAGAGAAAAAGGTGATGGGGCATTGAAAGGGGATGAACTGGAAGAGTTTGCACGGCAATGTCAGGAAATATGCAAATCTTACAAGGTACCATTCATTATCAATGACGATGTGGAATTAGCGATAAAATTGCATGCAGATGGGGTGCATGTAGGGCAGGATGACATCGCCCTTACGGATATAAGAGAAAAGTTCACAGGACAAATCGTAGGAGTTTCCGTGCATACCCAACAAGAGCTCGAAGGTGCCATCAAAGGTGGCGCGGATTATGTTGGGATTGGTCCGATATATGAAACAAGGTCGAAATCTGATGCAATGGCTCCTGCAGGTCTCACTTTCTTGCGACAAGCCCGAAGTTTACATCTCGATTACCCAATCGTCGCTATTGGAGGAATCACAGCTGAAAATGCACACGAACCGCTACAGGCTGGTGCCGACGGTGTGGCGATCATTTCAGCGATTTGTCAATGTCAGGACCGTCATGCAACAGTTTCCTCGATATTAAGTAAAGATGGAATTAGGAGATAATTGGTTAGTTGCCCCAATAACGGGGAAAGTTGCCCCAATAACACCAAAAGTTGCCCCAATAGCTCGAAAAGTTGCCCCAATACATCAAATGAAGACATGAATGAAGCCTTCCCAACCTAGCGGGGAAGGCTTTTCACTTCTTTTAATACGCTTTTGCTCAACAAAGTCATTGTCGAATTAAGTTCTAATTTGCGTTCTTTCTTATTACAGTGTAAGACAACGACTTGAAAAAAGGAGCGTAAGCATGTTAATAGATGGAGTGTTTTCTGGAGGAGGCTTGAAAAATTTTGCATTAGTCGGTGCATATCAAGTATTGGAGGAAAAGGGATATCGCTTCCAACGAGTAGCGGGAACAAGTGCAGGGGCTATTCTTGCCTGCTTTATTGCTGCTGGATACACTGGTAAGGAAATAGAAGAGATGCTGGATGATTTAGATTTCAAAACCCTACTCGATACACGAAAATCAATCGTTCCATTACCAATTATGAAATGGATTTTCCTGTATTGGCACATGGGACTGTACCAAGGCAATGCACTGGAAAACTGGTTCATGGAAAAATTGGCGGCAAAAGGGGTATATTCTTTTGGTGATTTACCGGATGGTACATTGAAGCTCGTGGCTTCTGGTTTGACGAATGGCAAAATAATTGTTTTTCCAGATGACTTGGCAAGTTATGGGCTATCAGCAGATACCTTCCCCATTGCCCGTGCTTTACGTATGAGTTGTGGCATCCCTTTTTTCTTTGAACCAGCCACTTTGAAAGTCAAGAATGGGGAGACAATTGTTGTTGACGGAGGTGTATTGAGTAACTTTCCTTTGTGGTTATTTGATGATAAAGATGGAAATAGGGAACGACCCGTTCTTGGTTTGAAAATCAGTCGTGGCCACCACGAATCGAAAGGAAATAAAATCAACAATGGACTCAATTTATTCGAAGCGCTTTTTTCAACGATGCAAAATGCACATGATGAAAGGTACATTTCCAGGAAACATGAGAAAGATATTATCTTCATACCAGTAGATGATGTTAACACTACAGATTTTGATCTTAGTAAAGAAAAGAGAGAGGCTCTGATTGAAAGAGGACGGAGTCGAACCGAGCAATTTCTGAAATCTTGGACACCGCCAATTCATGGAAGAAGCTATCAAACTTCAAATCGTTCTAATTAATATCCGTGAGTTTCGATTAAAGACCTGCTTTCAAAATAGTTGAAAAACCTTCCTTTTATTCTTTGAATGAATGGGGGTTTTTCTTGCTTAAAAAATTGCAGTTTTCAAGAAGAAGAGTTATTAAACAATTCAATTAGTTGATTTTAATAATGCATCGTATTATAGTAGTTGATGGGTCAATTGTTGACCCGTCAAACATTAAAGGGGTGGTTTTATGTCCAACTCATGTTCAGATGAAGGAAAAATTGTCTATCGATTATATGAGATAAATAAGCAAACAAGCCCGAAGTTTGAGCGCTGTACAGGCATCAGTCAATCCCGATTGGATTTGTTGAACAAGTTGTTTGAAGTGGATGAAATCAGTCAGACGGAGCTTCAAAAAGAAGTGAATATAGATCATGCAGCTGTAACGAGGCACTTAAAGCAATTGGAAGAAAAGAGAATGGTCACACGACGTAAGAATCCCGCAGATAATCGATTTACGTTTGTTCGTCTGACGGATGAAGGTCGTGAAGGAATTGTTACTTACCAAGAAGAGAAACAGCAATTCATTTCGAAGGTTTTAACTGGATTCAATGCAGAGGAACGCTCTTTACTTTTGGACATGCTGACACGGATACAAGACAACGTCAAAAACATTAATCCAAATGAGTAGTCGCAATACGACAAACTAGTATAAATATAAAGGAGAATGAAAAATGAACCATACACTTATAAATGACTTTAATGAAATCGTAACAGGACGTCGWTCCATCCGGAATTATGATCCAACTGTGAAAATAACAAGACTGGAAATGACTGAAATACTAACAACTGCCACGCTTGCCCCTTCATCCGTTAATCTCCAACCTTGGCGTTTTGTTGTCATCGATAGCCCAGAAGGTAAAGCGACATTGGCTCCCCTGGCCAAATTCAATCAAAACCAAGTAGCAACATCTGCCGCAATGATTGCCGTATTTGCAGATATGAACAGCATCGATTATGCTGACGACATTTACGGTAAAGCAGTGGAACAAGGTCTAATGCCAGCTGAAGTCAGAGATGCACAGCTACCAGCTATCAAAGGATTGGTTTCAACCATGTCACCGGAACAATTGAAGGAAATGAACTTAATTGATGCTGGTTTAGTATCCATGCAACTGATGCTCGCAGCAAGAGCTCACGGTTATGACACGAATCCAATAGGTGGTTATGAAAAGGACCAAATTGCTGAAGCTTTTGGTATGGACAAAGAGCGTTACTATCCCGTTATGCTAATTTCGATTGGAAAAGCGATAGATAAAGGGTATCAGTCTGTCCGTCTACCTGTGGATGCCATCACTGAATGGAAATAAAGCTAACAGTCAAGTAACAGAAAAGAGGAACTGAATCGATGTTTATTATTCATGCTGAATTTCAAGTGCAAGTAGAAAAAGAACAAGCATTTTTGGAAGAAATTCATCCACTAATCACAGCCTCTAGAGCTGAAAGTGGAAATGTTTCGTACGACTTAATGAAAGATATAGAGAAAGAAAACTTATACACGATGGTCGAAGTATGGCAAGATATGAACGCTGTCGAAAGTCACAACAAAAGTGATCACTTCACTTCCTTTTCAAGTAGAGCTGCAGAATATCTAGCCGGACCTTTGAATGTGAAAATCTACGAAGGTAATGAAAGAATCAAATAATAAGATGGCAAAAAGACACTTCCAGTAATATAGATTGGAGGTGTCTTTTTGTGTTTGTAACTATACTTGCATAATGAATGACGAACGAATTATGAACAAGGTTAATTGATGCTAGGATGCAGAGGGACAAATTCATTTATGAAATAACTTGAAATTTAGATTTAGGCAACAACACTTCCACGCTAGTTCCTTTATCGACTTCACTTGATATATTAATAGTTCCTTTATGAGATTCAATAATGCTAAAACTAACAGTCATTCCTAAGCCAATACCTTTTTCTTTTACGCTATAGAATGGCTCACCAATGTGTTTCAAACGGCTTTCCTCAATCCCACACCCATCATCTTCAAATTTAATCGCAAAATAGTTTTCATCTTTTTCGAATATAGAGATATTGACTTCACCTTGAGTGGATATAGATTCTATAGCATTTTTTAGAATATTGATAAACACCTGTTTTAATTTACTATCATTACAATATGTATCAAAGTTTTCTAATTCATTTRAATTCAGTTGAATATTTTGAAGCGATGCTTCTGTCGATAACAATTGAATGACTTCTTTAACAATTGTATTTATGTTTTTGTTGGAAAAAATGACTTCCGATGGTCTTGAAACAATCAATAGTTCGTTAACGATGGTATTAATTCGGTCTATTTCATCAATCAACATCTCGGTATGAGGCTCAAGATTAATGGCCTTATCTTTCCCCATTTGCAAAAAACCTTTAATAGTGGTCAAAGGGTTACGTATTTCGTGAGCAATGCCTGCAGCCAGTTCACCAATAACAGACATTTTTTCTGACTGTCTCAACATACTTTCCGTTTCTTTTAATGCGGTAATATCTCTCCCGATTACGACCAGCCCTTTTCTCGAACCATCAGGATTGAAAATGGGCACTTTGAATGCATCGAACGTTTTGCTTGAGCCATCTCTTAATTGAATGGTTTCTTCACAGCGAGTGACTTTCCCAGCCCTCCAAGCTTCCTCGTCGGTATCAATACAATAAATCAAAGCATCATGATAATAATCAGTGTACTTGGCCATCTCTCTATCGTCCTTGCCACTGTAATCGATGCCTTCTAGTTCGAATAATTGAGCACCAAATTTATTGATTTGAAGCCATTTACCTTCACCATCTTTAAATGAAACACAGTCTGGCATGGTATCTATTAGCAGTGTGAGCTTCTCTTTTTCTTCTTCAATTAGTTTTGAATCTCTTAAATTTTTAATATAAAAATACAAAAGAATGGCGGTAAAGAAAACAAATAACAGACTTTTGAATGTCTGAAGGAGAAGGACTTTATCAAAAATGGTGTTAGGATCATATAATAAATAATCTGTCCCTATAACCCAGACTGGACCTATAATCAAATAGACAAACGGAATTATTCGGTAAAAATCGGTGCTTTTTTTCATTGTTGTACCCCTTAAATATTGGAAAGTATAATGCTATTTAGTTATATTGTCACATACAAATGAAATTTCAGCAATTTAACATTACGTTTACTGCACGCTGGGCCTCACAATTTATAGTTTTTCCAGTAGAGATTGGCCTTCGTACTTATCGTAAAGCAGTTCGTCAAAAGAGGGAATATGAATATGATTAGAGAAGATAAACCTTACACAATAACTTCATAAATACGTACAAGAAGGTGCATTAATGCAGCAGAAGATTAAAATAGCAAAATGGTTACTGGAAGTTGATACTTTGTGCTGGATTACATCACTCTACCTATTGTTCAATTAGATTTTGTTGCTTTAATGCCATGGAGTCACGGGAAAAATAGATTAAAGTAGGTGCGAACATGATTAAATTCCACGGAACACCAACGTTGGAAACCGAACGATTGATTCTTAGAAGACTGGTTATTGAAGATGCACAAAGCTTCTTTACCCATTGGATGTCTGATGAACGGGTTACGGACAATCTCATAAAAGGAGCACATAAATCAATCAAGGAGTCAGTTGAAAGGGTAACGAATATTGTCAATGAATATGAGGAACAAGAATTTTGTTATTGGGGCATTGAATTAAAAGCAACTGGTGATCTTATCGGAGCAATCGATTTTTATCATTTCGACCTCGGCACGGAAAATTGCGAAGTAGGATTTACACTCGGTTACGACTGGTGGAATCAAGGATATGGAACAGAAGCGTTGAAAGCCGTTATGGAATTTGGCTTCAGGCATATGAATATTCATAAGATATCTGCAGCACATAACAGTGATAATCCTGCATCCGGARAAATCATGCAAAAAGTTGGAATGAAACAAGAAGGGTTGATACGGCATATGATTCGTAACGCTAAAAATCAATACAAAGACTGTGCAATCTACGGGATTCTCCAGGAAGAGTACTTACTACAAGTAAAGATGGGGTGATTAATAGGAAATATCATCGATTGATTGGAGCGTAATAACTTTGAATATAGTTAGTCTGGAAAGAGCAACAATCCCCGATGCAGAAGCTATTTTTAATATGCAAGTCAAAGCATTCATGCCGCTTATGGAAAAGTATAAGGATTACGATATAAACCCAGCGAACGAAACAATAGACCGAGTTGTTTCGAGGATCACTAATCCTCAAGGCATATTTTATAAAATTTTGTTGGACACAAAGCTTGTCGGTGGAATCCGTATCTTTTGGAAAGAAGATGTTCATTTTTGGATTAGCCCCATGTTTATCAGTCCAACTCATCAAGGGCAAGGTATAGCAAAAAAAGCGATATTGTTAGTAGAAGAAAGCTTTCCTCAAGCCAACAGTTGGGAACTAGCAACAATCCTGGAGGAAGAACGTAACTGCCATTTGTATGAAAAAATGGGGTATATACAGACGGGGGAAAAACGGCGTATTAATGAAAATACCACACTGGTTTTTTATAAAAAGTCTGTGTGAAGATAATCGCCAAAAACAAATGAGAGTTTATTTATCTTTAAATTTCATGCCAAGCCTAAATTTGGTCATCATATGACAACAAGTTAACAATTCGATGACATGAAGGGGTATTGGTTTAACTATCAGGGATTCTCCGTTAAGATGCAGACTATGCTTTAGTTATAAAGCGTAGCTTTGAATCGAAAGGGGTTTACATGAGAATGAATATTAAAAAAATTATATTACCGTTCGCAGCAGGTGTATTGGCATTGAGTTTAACTGCTTGCAACGGAGAAGATAAAGCAACAAAAGAAGAAAAGCCACAAGAAGAAACGAAGCAAGAAGCAACAAAAGCACCATCTGAACAAGACCAAGCAGCTGCAGCTAAAGAAATGCAGGCAAAGCTTGCTAAGCAAGAAGTAGACGAGAGCAAAGTTGTCGCGGTAGTCAATGAAGAAGAATTAAAAGGTGAGCAATATAATGCAGCATTGGCTTCCGTTCAAGGGCAAATGCAACAGACAGGTCAAGATCCTAGTAGCAAAGAAGCGGCAAAACAGGTAAAAGAACAAGTACTTAATACGCTTGTTGGACAAACGTTGATTTTGCAAAAAGCGAAAGAAGCAAAAATTACTGCTACAGATAAAGAGATTGATGAACAATATAAATCTTTTGTAGAGCAATACGGTGGAGAAGAAGCAATGAATAAAGCGTTGAAAGCACAAAGCATGGATACTAAAATGCTGAAAGACCAAATTGCTGAATCCATTCTGTTTGAAAAATATCAAGATAAAGTAGTACCTGCCAAAGAAGTATCAGAAAAAGAAATTAAAGCCTATTACGATCAAGCTGCTTCTCAAGCAAAATCAGCTGGACAAGATCTTCCTCCACTTGAAGAAGCAAAAGAAGAAATTAAAGGGATTCTTAAACAACAACAGCAACAAGAACTATTGGCTAAACATGTTGAAGAATTAAAAGCTGACGCTGAAATTGAATTGAAAATCTAATGTATAATTTGCATGGCTCCCATTAATCTGATTAATAGGGAGGCTTTTGCATGGGTATACTAATCTCTATTAACCAAACTAATTATCAGGAGCTATATGTCATGAAAGAATTCAAAATCACTTATTTTTTTGATGAAAACCATTACATCCGACGATTTATCCATGTTGAATCCATGGAAATTGCAGAAGAGCTGATACAAAGTGAAAGAGATCAAACCATTTCATTTCGTGATAGCAGAGATATATACCATGAGTTGAATACACGAAATGTTCGAGTCATTCAACTTTCGGAATATCACCGGGTTGATAAAAGCACAAAAAGAGAGGGGCGATGACCATGTCACCGTCCCTCTCTTTATTATGACTACGAATACACCTTAATCAGCAGAAAGTTCACTTTCAGTTACCCATTTATGATTCTTCACTTCTTCACCATCAGTCGAAGTGTAATCTACCATATACACAGTTGTTTCCTCAGCTGAGTCGATAACTGCAGTTACGCCTTTCATCCCTTTCGTATGATCTCCCTCGACAATTACTTCATCGCCTTCTGCATATGGTTCAGTAGCAGCGTCTTTTATTTCCTCATGAATGATCCATTTATGGTCTTCTACTTTTTCTCCACCAGTCGTTGGTGTATAAGAAATGGTATATACTGTCGTATCGTAAGCTCCAACGATTGTAGCTTCGGCATCTTTCATGCCTTTCATATGATCTGTTGTAATGGTTGCTACACTACCAACTTTAAAAGTTGGATTTGTTGCGTCTTTTAACCCTTTAGGAATTTCACCAGAGCTGGAATGTGAACCACCATGATCCATCTCACTATGGTCGGATTCCTTGCTCGTTTCATTTCCACAACCGCTCAGTGCCACTAGTAGTGCAAAACTCAATAAGTACCGTTTCTTTTTCAATGGTATATACTCCTTTATCATTTTGATTTCTTAAATGCAGTATACCCTAATGGGGTATATATTAAAAGTGAAAAGTCTGTCAGGTAGACAGAATAGGATTCTAGGTAGACAGTTCTGCATTCCAGGTAGACAGAATGGGGTTCCAGGTAGACAGTTCTGCATTCCAGGTTGCACAAAATTCCGTTCGGCTGAAAATCGTCTCGCTAGCTGAAACTTTCGACGCCGATAATGTCCCACTCTATGAAGAAAATCCTTGAATACGTTGATTACGTATCCAAGGGTTGCTCTTATGTTTAGGGTGCTGCCACAGGTGGTGAGGGAATCAGCCAAACGTTCTCTTTGTTAACACGTAACAATTTGGCACCATGTGTTAAATACTACAAAACATATGTTTCTGTCGAAGAGAAGAATAAAGAAAACAGTTAAAATCAAATAACACTTTAACGAAAAGGGCTACCAAATCGGTAGCCCTTTTTACTTCCATGGATGATCTTTTATTCTAAAGTTCGGGTCTTACCCACAACTTGGAAAAATCAACGTATCCAAAATGCTTGATATTGACGTTCATTAGATTGGTAGAGAAGGGGATTTGACGTTTTTCATAATATAAAGGAATCATTAGCGAAGCTTCCAAAAGAGCTCTTTCCATTCTCAAGTTCAAGGAAGTCCATTTTTCAAAAGGGGTATGCACATATTCCTTTAAATACATGCTGGCCGTTTCATCGGCCTCAATCATTTTTGCCAATGGGGAGTACCCATTTTTAAGAAAATAGTAAAAGGACAAATCTTGATTCAATTCGAATACTTCACCGTGAATGAACAGATCGGCTTCCTGGTTCCTAGCACTGTTTTGAACTGTCTCGGCAAAGGAAAGCCAAGTGATTTCCACAGGGATGCCTTCTTTTTCGAATACTTCCTTCAGCCACATAGTGGTTTTTTCCGTATAGTTCACTCCTCTTAAAATCAATGGTTCTGAAAAATGGGGGCGTTGCATCACTGGTACTTTGTATTGCTGATCATGACCTATGAGGCAACTCTTATCGTTGGCCCAAGCACGTGAATGTACGAGTGGAATTTCATGGCGATGCTTCGCTATTACATAATGTAGATAGTCTCGGACTTCCTTGCGCTGAATCTGTGAATCGCGAAACGCATTCATGATTACGACTCCGAAACCTGAGCTACTTTCCACTTGGAAAGTAGCATCTCCTAGCTCTTGAGTTGCAGAACGGTAGACGGTATCGAAGTCTTTTGGTACCTGCACAAATTCCACTGCATCCAATAAAGGTCTTTCCAAAAAATAATCCTTGAAAGCACAGATCGTGGTTTTTAAGTCATTGTTTTCTTCTAAATAAAATGCTCCAGTGCCAAGTAACTGTCCTTTAGTGTCCTTGTAAATGCTTGCAGTTAACGTACCCAAAAGTTGGAGGCAATAGCTGCAACCGTTTGGGAATTCAATATCAATTACTAGTGGTGCCACGATTTCAATGTGCTGAATGGGCTCCCATAAATCCCGAAAATGCTTATGACTCCTCAATTTTTCCAGACAGACCTTCACATCTTCCGCGGTCAGTATAGATGCATCATGGAACTTAATATCTTTTCTCAAATAGAGTCGGAGTTTCGTTGGGGTTACATCCCAACTGTGGGCAAGTTCAGGTGAAACCATACCCTTTTCGTCAATGGCCACTAATCGATTGAATAGATTCGCCACCAAGCTGGCGCTATTTACTTCTGCCGCTTCCAGTGGATGCATCGTCAGGAAGGTGTATCTTCTTGGAATGATGAGCTTGTCCATGTAGTTTGTGCTTTGGTTGTAGCCGAATTTGGAATGGAACTTATTCATCAAACGCATTTTGCTGTCGCTTGACCACTCGTAGAGTAAATATTTCCCGATCGTTTCGACTGGTTCTTCATCAATCATTTTCATGACCAAGTCTTCATAAACTTCTTCCACATTTTTTTGCCATTGAATCTTCGATGCTTTGCCTCTCCCAAGTCCTGAAGTAAAGATGAGCCAGCCTTCTTTTGTCCATTTCTGCAAGTATCTTGCCGTTTGTTTCCTACTCAGACCGAGGAGCTCCGTTAGTTCATCCAGCCTGATGCTCCCTGATGAAACCGAACGCCATACGGTCAATAAATGTCTATCCATCATGTTCTCCTTTTTTATAAAAGTGGACATAATTATTTATTTTGTCCATTTTTAATGTCAATAGTCTAGTTTAATATACATAAGTAATAGGAGGGTTTCAACATGGCCTTTAAAGACTATCCACAAAATATAAAAGTTCGGTTGATTACATCGTTTTTCAACCGTGCGGTATCATCAGCGGTCATGCCTTTCATGGCATTATTTTTTGCACAGGAAATGAGCAAGGTATGGGCAGGTGTGTTTCTGGTATTCACAGTCATCGTCAGTTTTTTCACTAATTTGATCGGGGGCTATATTTCGGATCGATTCCCACGCAAAAGGGTGTTGCTCCTCACATCTTCCTTGAGTGCGTTGCTGTTTCTATTCATGACCTTGAGTCTATTACCTGAAGACAACATGATTTGGTTATTTGCGATTGCCTATGCAACATTCGTAGTGACAAGCAGCCTAGGGCGACCTGCCATGCATGCGATCATCATCGATTCGACCACGCCTGAAAATCGAAAAGAAGTCTATGCCATTGAATACTGGCTCGTAAATCTATCAATGGCAATCGGTGCGGCACTTGGAGGATTGCTTTACGTCAACCATCAAATTGAACTGTTTGCCATGTTGACGGTCACATCGGCCAGTCTACCGATTGCTTATCATATATGGCTACGGGATGAGTCCACAAGTAGATTGGAAAAACAGCATCAAAATGTATTACTGGATGTAATTCAAAATTATAAAATTGCTTTTCAAGATATACCGTTTGTCAAAGTTGTCGTAGGCTCGATGTTTATTTTTGCCGCTGAGTTTTCACTTAACAGTTACATCGGCGTTCGTCTCGCAGAAACGTTCGAGACAGTACAAATAGGGGAGTTCCAAGTGGGGGGAGTAAGGATGCTGAGTTACCTCAATATCCAAAATATGCTTCTCGTTGTGTGTTTTACGTTTGTCATCAATAAACTCACTGATAGGTTCAATAAGAAAAATGTCTTACTGTTTGGACTTCTGCTATATGGAATCGGTTATGTAACGGTCACGTCTGCCAACACGTGGTACATTCTAGTTCTCTTTAATATCATTGCAACACTGGGAGAACTGATATATTCACCGATTCGAAATACGGAAGAGGCAAATATGATGCCAGCCAATAAGAGGGGATCTTATTCTGCCTTTTCGAACCTATCATTCAGCGGTGCAGACTTGGTTGCTCGCTCCACGATTATCATGGGTGCATACCTGGTCCCGACCATGATGTCCGTTTACATTGGAATGATTCTGATGGCTGGTATCGTCTTGTTATATGCAGGTTTATTTATGAGCAAAAATGTTTCAAATGAAGGAATAATAAATGCAACTGTTTGAAGGAAAAAGACCATCCAATAGATGGTCTTTTTTCGTGCAAAGCGAATGATTTTAAAGTTGAAGCTGTGCATTTGTTATAATTGTACCGTGCAATATTTTACGAAACGCTAAAAATCCGATAGTATAAGTAATAATTTAACATTTCAAAAATATCGAAAAGTATTTATTTAAAGGAGTACACTCAAGATGTCAACACTCGCAATATCCAACTACTTGAAAAATCATGCACATCAAATAACGGAAGAATGGTTGAATGAGAGAGTAAAAGAGCCGGGTTCATTTTATTCTAATCAAGCTTCACCAGATGTGGAGAAACTCTTGAGAAAGCAGCATCAACATACCATTCAGTTATTGATATCAAGCTTTGATCAAAATGATTTCGATTTTCTGGAAAGACTTGATGAATGGGCTCAAACTGTAGCAAAGTCGCGAGTGGAACATCGAATAGCCATTCATGAAGTTATTAAATTTCTTGGAAAAACGAGAACGCTCTTTTGGGAATATATGAAACAATATATCGACCAAACGAATGAAGATGTTTGCAAACATCAAGTATCGGAATGGAGTGAAATGCTGAATTCGGGATTTGAACTAATGATTGTCAAGTTCTCTGAGTATTACCATGAATTCAACGAGAAACGATTGTCCGAGCATCAAGCCTTGATAAAACTACTGGAAATACCGCTCATCAAGATTTGTGATAAAATTTCTGTTCTTCCGGTAATCGGTGTGATTAATTCGGAACGTGGGTTGTCCTTACTTAATGATATCCCGATGAAGTGTAGTGAAAACATGGTAGAAAGTTTAATTATCGATCTTTCTGGTGTGATTGAAATTGAAGAAGTCGTTGCATTCCAGCTGACTCAACTTGTTCAAGTTTTGAACTTGATGGGGATTGAAAGCTTTATCTCCGGTATTCGACCAGAAGTTGCAAGAAAAGCAATCAGTTTTGGAGAAGAATTTCATGCGATTTCTAAAATATCTTCAGTTCAAGAAGTGATTGGAAAAAAGAACAATCCAATGTGAGTATCATTAAAATTCCAAAATAGGACACCTCCAATTCTTTTCAATTGGAGGTGTTTTTTCTTCTATTCAGTTTCACGATACTCTAGGACTTGTAAGATTTTTCTCTTTCACTTTTTTTACGATGATTCGATGTCATTGGCTCATGTTTTGGTTTTAAGAATCCCTGCTCCACTAATTCCATCGAAATCTCTTCTTTTGGTGAAGTTGCATTAAAATCTTTCTTCTTTGGTGTTTGAGACAAGGGACCTGTAAAGTTAATAGCTCCTTTATGATTGTCACTTCCCATCAAAAAACCTCCTTAAAAGTATCGTTCCTTCTTAACATGGTTTTAAAAGCGAAGTTCATTCTTTAAATTTCAAAAAAACAAATTATGTAGTACGAAAACACGTTCATGTAAAATGCGCTTTAAAGGTTTTCTCCAGTCAGCTCCCATTTCTGTACACTTACTCAACAATCACTCTTCTACGACTTGGCTATGTCCTCAAATTAAAAAAGACAATCTCATAGGATTGTCTTTTGGTTTGAGGATTGATAGGTCGGGTTGAATAGTCACACTAAAAATACCATGGAGGCTTGGGCCGTATATCATTTTGATGGGATTTCCGGTTAACTTCGATTTCAGCAGATTCTTTAGATTCATTCGATTTATGCGTTTTATTGGATTCAAAGGATTCATTGGAATCATTGGATTTAATAGATTCATTGAAATCTTTGGATTTGGAGATAGATTTGGAATTTAATTTTGTTCGAGACGTAAATTCATCATCGAAATCATACGGGATAAACTGCTTATAGTCATGCGTATTAATATTGGCATTCCGGTATTCCCTAAAAGGTTTGTCAATGGACTTGCCATCTTCATTCTTCTGCGCACTTAAGTGGTCAACTATTACGTTTCCAATATATCTGCCTAATTTCAAGCCTTCAATGTTATCAGCTTCAAAATGAACGCCAGCACATAGACGGCTGAAGGCGTCATCAAAAGCAATTTTTCGTAACTTTTGTGCTTCCATTGGGAAGAAATAGCTTAACACCACTTCTGCACAGCCAGACATGCTGGCATGGCCAGAAGGATAGGAAGGAAATTTAGGCGTAGAAAGAATCGTTTCCATCTCATGGTCATATTGATTTGGTCTGGCAACATCCAATTTATTCTTCAAATCCCATACGACAATCTTGGTGTCATTGATTGCCATATGGACAGCAGCTAGTATTCGAGAGGCATAGACAGGACTGACCCCATAGGAATCTACTAAACGGTCAATGATAGAAGTCCACTGTTTAGTAGGGACACCTTTTCCATAAAAAATGGCCAACTGTTCCTGAGTGTGTGTCAAGTGGTTGAGCGTACGCTGAACAATCTTTAATTCTTTTTCAAAATCTATTGCACTAGGTTTTTTAATGGGGAAATGCATTATCGTTCCATTTGGATTCAAGAAGTTCTTTTCTTTGTCTCTTTTTAAATAGGTCAAAGACCGAGAACCTGAAGATGGTGTATCAGGATTTACTGGTGGTTTCTTTTCACCTGCATAAGGTACTTCGGACCAACGTAAATAATTTTTCTTCATTTTTTTCATCTCCACTCTATTATTCCTTTAACCTATGTCAAAGAGTAAGAACATGTGTATTAATTAAAGCTATTCGCAACATGAAAATGATGAGAAAAGTACTTTCTAAAATCGGATATTAATTTTGAAGATCTTTTTGCCGGATGAGGCAATTGTGAAAAGTCCCGGTAATCATAAGTTGTCTCTTTTCATACTATGAATAAATCAAACCCTAAACGGAGGGAAAAAATGGATATTTTGAACAAGGTGAAGAGCTTCCGAGAAGAAGAAAACAGCCTAAAGTGGGAGGGTACATTTGCTGAATACTTGACCATCGTTAAGGAACGACCAGAAGTTGCCCAATCGGCTCATTCACGTGTTTATAATATGATCAATAGCCATGGGTTGACGCAAAAGAATGGTCATAAAATGTACCATTTTTTTGGTGAAGAAATATTTGGACTTGAAACGGCCATTGAGCGACTAGTAGAAGAGTACTTTCACCCAGCTGCAAAAAGATTGGATGTTCGAAAGCGTATTTTATTGTTGATGGGACCTGTAAGTGGAGGGAAATCAACAATTGTGACATTGTTGAAACGTGGTTTTGAAAAATATTCAAAAACCGACGAAGGAGCTGTTTACGCGATAAAAGGATGCCCAATGCACGAAGACCCACTTCACCTCATTCCCCACGAGTTACGTGACGAATTTTTTGAAGAGTATGGAGTCCGCATTGAAGGCAGCTTGTCTCCTTTGAACGCGATGCGTTTGGATAAAGAGTTCAATGGACGCTTGGAAGATGTAATGGTGGAAAGAATTTTCTTCTCCGAAGACAAACGGGTGGGAATTGGCACATATACGCCTTCTGATCCGAAATCACAGGATATTGCCGATTTGACAGGAAGTATTGATTTTTCAACAATCGCAGAATTCGGTGCTGAGTCAGATCCTCGTGCTTACCGATTTGATGGGGAACTGAATAAAGCGAACCGCGGAATGATGGAATTTCAGGAGATGTTGAAACTCGATGAAAAATTCCTATGGCTGTTGTTATCTCTAACTCAGGAAGGAAATTTCAAGGCAGGAAGGTTTGCATTAATCAGCGCGGATGAACTCATAGTGGCTCATACAAATGAAACAGAGTATGCTTCATTTATTTCAAATAAGAAGAATGAAGCCTTGCATTCCAGAATTATTGTCATGCCAATTCCTTATAACCTGAAAGTGAGTCAGGAAGAACGGATTTATGAAAAAATGATCCAGGAAAGCGATATGACACATATTCATATTGCTCCGCAAGCATTGCGAGCTGCCGCCATTTTCTCAGTATTAACAAGGCTTGAAACACCTAAAAAGCAAGGCATTGATATTGTGAAGAAAATGCGTTTATATGACGGCGAAAGTGTAGAAGGCTTCAATCAAATCGATGTGGAGGAATTGCAGAAGGAGTTTCCGCATGAGGGGATGAACGGCATTGATCCGCGTTACGTAATCAATCGGATTTCTTCGGCCATCATCCGCAAGGAAGTACCATCGATCAACGCTCTGGACGTTTTGCGTGCACTGAAAGATGGTCTCGACCAACATGCTTCCATCACGCAGGAAGACCGGGAAAGGTACATGAATTATATTTCTATTGCCAGACGGGAATATGATGAAATTGCCAAGAAAGAAATTCAAAAAGCTTTTGTTTATTCCTATGAAGAGTCAGCAATTACCTTAATGGATAATTACCTGGACAATGTAGAAGCTTATTGTAATAAAAATAAAATAAGAGATACTTTGACTGGTGAAGAAATGAATCCGGATGAAAAACTGATGCGTTCAATCGAAGAACAAATTGGCATCTCTGAAAATGCGAAAAAAGCGTTCAGGGAAGAAATCCTCATTCGTCTGTCTGCCTACGCTAGAAAAGGAAAGCGCTTTGAATACAATTCACATGAACGTCTACGCGAAGCTATACAAAAGAAACTTTTTGCGGATTTAAAAGATGTGGTGAAGATTACGACATCGTCCAAAACACCGGATGAATCACAGCTTAAAAAGGTAAATGAAGTAGTTGCGAGACTCATTGATGAACATGGCTATAATTCAATTTCAGCCAATGAATTATTGCGTTACGTAGGAAGCCTGCTTAATCGATAATGGGATGAATATGAATAACAGAACAAGACGAATCAGATAATTCGTCTTGTTTTTCTTACTCTCTGAAKTCAATAACTTGTTCGCCAACGCATATGATAATTAAATTAAAAAACTTTTAATACTGGATGGGTGTGGGTGGAAATGAACGAAAAACCTGATAATCATTTTGTCATCTCACAGGAAGACTGGTCGCTCCATAGAAAAGGCTATCAAGATCAGCAACGTCATATGGATAAAGTCAAAGAAGCCATCAAGAATAATTTGCCGGATTTAATCAGTGAAGAAAGCATTGTTATGTCAAATGGACGGGATGTCATCAAAATTCCGATTCGCTCCTTGGATGAGTACAAAATTCGCTACAATTACGACAAATCAAAACACGTGGGTCAAGGGAATGGTGATAGTCAGGTAGGAGATGTCATCGCCCGTGGTTCCGGGGAAGGAAAAGCCGCTCCAGGGCAAGGGAAACAAGCAGGGGATCAAGCGGGTAAGGATTTTTATGAAGTGGAAATCACCATGGCAGAGCTGGAAAGTGCCCTTTTCAATGAACTCGAGTTACCCAATTTAAAGCAAAAAGAACAAGCTCAAATTAGAAAAGAAAAAATTGAATTCAATGATATTCGTAAAAAAGGGCTGATGGGCAATATTGATAAAAAGCGCACCATCTTAACGGCTATCAAACGCAACGCGGCGAATGGGAAAGCGGAAATTTCGCCTATCCATAATGAGGATTTGCGGTTCAAAACATGGAATGATGAAGTAAAACCGGAATCCAAAGCAGTTGTACTTGCGATGATGGATACGAGTGCATCCATGGGACCATTTGAAAAATATATGGCTCGCAGCTTTTTTTTCTGGATGACCAAATTTCTACGTACCAAATACGAAACGGTGGAAATTGAATTTATCGCTCATCATACTGAAGCAAAGGTTGTCACGGAAGAGAACTTTTTTTCAAAAGGTGAAAGCGGCGGCACCATTTGTTCATCTGCCTATCTAAAAGCGCTGGAACTGATTGAACAAAAATATCAACCTTCTCGATTCAATATTTACCCAGTCCACTTTTCAGATGGTGAAAACATGTCAAACGATAATGAAAGATGTTTGAAGTTGKTAAATGAACTGATGGCCGTTTCCAGTATGTTTGGCTACGGAGAAGTGAACCCCAATAATCGATATTCCACTTTGATGTCCACTTATAAAAAAATCTCGAATCCGATGTTCCGCCATTATATATTGAAAGAAAAACAAGATGTCTATAAAGCATTGAAAAGCTTTTTCCAAAAAGAAATAACTTCCGTTTGAACTGGTCGGTGCCTTGCACTTGTCATTGAATAAACCGTCGGAGGGATTCAATAGATGGAAAAGAATGCTCTTCATCGGGCAATAGACGAAATTACGGAAATTGCAATTGGATTTGGACTGGATACGTATCCGATGCGTTATGAAATTTGTCCTGCTGATATTATTTACACTTTTGGTGCATACGGCATGCCCACACGATTCAGCCATTGGAGCTTTGGGAAACAATTTCATAAAATGAAGCTGCAATACGACTTGGGTTTAAGTCAGATTTATGAGCTGGTGATCAATTCAAATCCATGTTATGCGTTTCTGCTTAATACAAATAGTCTCATTCAAAATAAATTAATTATTGCCCATGTACTTGCCCACTGTGATTTCTTTAAAAACAATGCTCGATTTTCCAATACGAAGCGTGATATGGTCGAAAGTATGACGGCAACTGCCGAACGGATTGCCAATTATGAAATGATTTATGGCAAAGAAGAAGTAGAACGTTTTTTGGATGCGGCCATGGCCATACAGGAGCATGTGGATCCCTCCATTATCAGACATAAATTATTGGACTATGATACGAATGAAGAAGAAAAAGAAGTCAATCGGAAAACTCAGTATGATGACTTATGGAACTTGGATATAAAAGCGAAAGACAATAAGGCACTCATAGAAAAAAGAAAGAAATTTCCGCCATCCCCTGAAAAAGACCTCTTATTGTTTATCCAGGAATATAGCCGTGAACTGGAAGAGTGGCAAAGGGATATCTTAACCATGATGCGGGAAGAAATGCTGTATTTCTGGCCGCAAATGGAAACGAAAATCATGAATGAGGGCTGGGCGAGCTATTGGCATCAGCGAATATTAAGAGAAATGGATTTGACACCAGCTGAAACCATCGAATTTGCGACATTGAATGCCGGAGTTGTTCAGCCTTCCAAAACGAGTATCAATCCCTATTATCTGGGCTTAAAGATTTTTGAGGATATTGAAAAGCGATACAATCATCCAACAGAACGAATGAAGAAAAACGGCGTTAAAGAAAATTCGGGCCGGGAAAAAATGTTTGAAGTAAGAGAAATTGAATCAGATATTTCTTTCATCCGAAATTATTTGACGAAGGAATTGGTGAAACAGGAAGATCTATATTTGTTTGAAAAGAAGAATGGAAACTATCAAATTACCGATAAAGACTATGAACAGGTTCGTGACCAATTGATTTCGATGAGGGTGAATGGAAGCTTTCCTTATATCGTGGTTGAGGATGGGGACTACTCGAGAAATGGTGAACTCTATTTAAAGCATGGATACGAGGGAACTGAGCTGGATCCTCTTTATCTGGAACATGTACTGCCTTACATTTATCAGTTGTGGGGACGGTCAGTCTATTTGGAAACGTATGTTGAGAATAAACCAATTGTTTATTCATATGATGGGAAAAAGGTGTCACGTCGATTATTATGATAGACAAAAAAATTCCAGCATCTTTTGAAGATGTTGGAATTTTATTTGGTTTAACCATTACATTTGCTTTCTTAAATAAAAACGGACAGAAATTAAGTTGTAGTTTTTATTTTATTGGCTGTGTTAAAGGATGTAGAAGATATCGGTTGTTTAGCGTACAATTGTACTAGTCGCATGTTCCACATGAGCCAGCAAGTATGACAGAGCCTATTAATTAACAAGAAAGGAGGTGTTTAAATTGTCCACATCTAAAATATTGAAATGGGTCACCGGCGGTCTTGAAGCGTTATTGGGGATTCCTTTTCTAGGAGCAGGCATTGTAATTGGATTTTTATGGATTCCATTAGGTATTATGTTAGCATTACACATTGTAACATTGGTTCTCACCAAAAAAGATGGTGGTTCGACCACGGGAAGTATACTTGGTATCGTCACTTCTTGTATCGCATGGATTCCTTTTGTAGGAATGATTATGCACATTCTTTCTGCCATTTTCCTAATGATCGACGCTGCTAAACCGGAACATCACAATCTAAATCAACATAATGGATGAAGTATAATATGTAAAATCAAAAGGGTGCCATTACATAGGATTCACTCACTTTTTATAGCAGTTTTCAAAAAAAGTTTGTTTTTCTTTTTAATATCATCTAGTTATTAATTTACATTTTCTGGCAACCGAATCAATTTAAAAAGAATTCCAACTGCTTAGCTAGCAGCTGGAATTCTTTTTGTTCTATAAGAAAATCCCATAATCATAAAAAGGAAACCAGCAGCTAATGAGCTACTGGTTTCCTTTTTATAATGATTATTACATGTATATGATAAAAAACAATGAAAGAAAGAGTGTCAGATGTGTAGAGAGCGTCGGCGAATTTCGATTTCCAACAAGTAGATAAATTCAGGACATAACTTTAATTCTTTTGCCTTAACATACGATTCAATCAACAATTCAGATGATAGTTTACTCAAAGTGAATTCACCTCCGATTACATAATAGATGGGCCATTTTAGGAAAGCAGCAAATAAATTGGTAAATATCTTTGATGTAATCTTAATCTATCAGATAGTTTTGTTCGGAACAAGCGTTCTCTTATCCACAGCTATCGGTGGATTAATTGTGATTAACTTGTTGATAGTTAGTAGAAATGTACACTCAGTACCCGGGAAAATGTGTATAACCTTATCCACAGAAACGAAAAAGTGAGAAATTTGTCGAAAAATTTTTTTGGAAATATTGACCTTGGAAGGAATTTCAAGAAAAGTAACGAATAACTCTATTAGAAAGTTGCAATGGAGGAAACGAATTTGATTGATAAGAATGGGCAAATAACAGTGCGAGAACTGAAAATAGAGGATAAGCACTTATTGGCAAAATGGCTTTCGGATCCGAAAGTCTTACAATATTATGAAGGAAGGGACAATCCATTTGACTTGGAAAAAGTAAATGAGAAATTCTATAATTGCGATGAAAATGAAATGAAATGTATGGTTGAATATGAGGATGTTAAAATAGGTTACATCCAGTACTATGAATTGGATGAAGAAACGAGAAATCATTATGGTTATTCTGATTCACCATATAAGATTATGGCATGGACCAGTTTATTGGGGAAACAGAGTATTGGAATAGAGGCTTAGGAACTCATCTTGTGAAATCTATGGTAACGTTCTTGGTTGAGCAAAAACATGCTGAACTTGTAGTAATGGACCCACAGACATGGAATGAACGTGCCATACGGTGTTATGAAAAATGTGGATTCAAGAAGGTAACTCTATTACCTAAAAATGAACTGCACGAAGGTGAGTATCGTGATTGCTGGCTGATTGAATATCAAAGGTAACAAAGACGGCAAAAGCAATCAAAATAAAAGTATAAAAATTCGCATTCTTATCTATTGCACTCTATCGAAAAAGTTTGTGGTCGGCTATTTCTTTCGCTTTCCGCGGACGAAACGCTAGCCTCCTCGGCTCAGCTGTCTATGACAGCTGAGCCTGTGGGGTCTAGCTTATTTCGTTTTTCCGCAGGAGTCTTCAGAAATAACCGACCATCTTACTAATAAAATAATATGAAGAGATACGATAACAGAAGCGAATTCCGTTGATTGGAGTGGAGGCGGCGACTTCAGCGGGAACAGCACGAGCTGAAGGCCCCGCAGGAACGTAGTGACGAGGAGACTAAAGCCGTGCCCGCGAAACGCGTCCGCCGCAAAGGAAATCAACATTTTCTTGCATACGCCTCTTTTTCATTAGTATACAGTTATATTCACTCTTTTTATTTTTTGTCTACAGTCTAACGGCAAAAGCATTTAGCTTTTGCCGTTTTTTCTATTTCTGATCGTGGCGTTTCTCTAAAAATGTAGGACGTATAGAACCCCAAGGGGCTACATCAAGAGTGAGCGCCAAATCCTTCGTTTCCTCTAAATTAGGACCGGTACCTTGTTCCACATAATATTGTTCAAGCTGTGGTGTAGTAATTTGCCCACCATAATTTGTTCCTTGTATAGCTCCCCAAAAATGTTCGCTATCCAATCGATCAATAATGGCATAGCCATCTTTGCCTTCTTTTAATGAAAAATAAATATCGCCTTCCGGTGCAGAAGAGGAAGATTTCAAATCAGGGTATTGCAACATCACATACTCGCCGTAAAAAGGATCATACGGGTCGTAAGGCTCGGCTCGTAACACATATTCTTCACCAAACCAAGAAGCTGCAAAGAAGCTCAAAGCAATCAAGCAAATCATCAGTGTCTGTAAGGCAGGAAATAAAAAGGACTTCATGAAGAGACACCTACTTTCTTCTTGTTAATTCTCCAGGCGATGCCGGACAATGCAAAAAGTAAAAGCGCTCCGATTAGGAAGAATAGGGAGACATCCATTCTTCCCCACGCATAAATGAAATACAGGACAAACTGGACAAGAATGAAAAATACAAAGCCAGGTGCAAGTAGTCTGTCTTTACGATGCTCATTTATTAAATAAGCAAGTGCGATGACTTCGGCCAAAATGGCAAGACCTATTGCCGATTCATCATAAAGCAGAAGTCCGATTAGACTTAGTGCAGCAACCCATTGGAATTTTTTGAATCGGAAATAACTGAACGCGAGTAATGCTGCTCCAACGATAGCCAGAGTGATTGATTCAACAATATTTATCTCGATGAAAGAGAGTTGGGTTTCTCCCAAAACAGCTAAGTAAACTAGAAGCTGTATTCCTCCTATCATAAGGTAGAGGGGACGTACAATCTGTTCTTTTTCTGGGAAGAAATGAATGAAAGCGACAACAGCAAATAGTGACCATATTGGCCAAAGTACGTTGTCATATTCAACGACTGACCAAAGTGTGAGTCCTGCTCCAAATAGTAGAATCCAACTAAATGAAATCGAGATGCGCGTTTTACTGAAATAAAACCAGGCAAATGAAACAGCTAAGAATGCTCCCCATTCAAACCACCCCAGCGTTACAACGGAAGTAAATAATACTTGAGCCCCAAAAACAAAAGCGACGATGGCATAAGGAAATTGACGCCAGTGCCAATAATGACCAAGTGCTGCAATGAATATAGCCCATGGTAAAAACGAATTATATAAGGAAAAATGATATGTTTGGACCGTTACAACGATGCTTGCTGCAAACATGGCCAATCCAATAAGACGGAATATGATTGGTTGACCAAATTTTTTTAACTCAGAAAAATGCCCAAGGATGTAAAACAACCACATAACAGAAAGTGCAAGCAATATTCTTAACACATCTGGCATCGCTTGCCAATTGGCCGCAATGAAACTGAACACGGCCAATGAAAAGAAGATAAGGCCGATAATCAAAAGCAGTGGGATTTTAACAGGTTTCGGTTGCTTACTTTCAAATGCAAGAATCTTTTCGACAGTTGATTCGTCGATAAATCCTTCATTTTTCCAACTTTGTAGTTTTTGTTTAAGTACCACGTTACAACTCCTTTATTCTATTTTTTACATTATAGTTTCTTATTATCATTATAGACATGTCGTCAACTAGGCCATGGATATTTCCTAGAAAAAGGAATAAATGTACATGGCCCATCCCCATCATGATGGAAATGAATTAGTTGGGCAAATTATGTCGGCACTCCCATTTGTGATAGCTCTTATTCTTTATGTATATGCAGTTACATTGACACAGCGTCGATATAGGAAATGATGGCCGCTATATAGAATCTTTTGTTGGTTTACAGGGATTATTTGTACAGCGGCCTCGTGTAGTGACCTTTCAGGATTCGCGAATTACACAATGAACAAACAAAAAATACCTCCATTCCATGTAAGGCTACATGAAATGGAGGTATTTTCAATTAGGGTGTATTTCTTCATTGGCTGAAGGATCATTTGTCACTTTTCGTGATGGATCATTGATTACTTGTTTGTTCATTTCATCAATAAACAGTATGTCCACTGTTTTCATGTCTTCATGCATATCAAATAAGCTCACTTTGTCCGTTTGTACGGCATCCGGATTATGCATGTAAGGACCTTTAGCCAATCTACGGTCTTCTTCTGTAAACACTTTTTTCTTCATTGGTTTTCATCCTTTCAACTATTTGTAAAAGGTGGCAGAGAACACTCTTATCATGTGCTTTAAATGAATGACTATGTATACACAGTTAACGTTTAAACGGGAAAAGTAATAAGGATTCCGAAAGGATCATGATGGTAATGACTATTAAAACGAGGTGCTAATTGTTTCCATAACACTTCTTTAAGTCCTTTCTTATGCATATGACAAACTATAGTCCATATTTTATCGGTGACTAAATTTCGAATGAAAGTAAGGGGACAGATAATGAAACCGATTATTGGAATCAGTTCGTTTGTGCAGTACGATGGGGATGAATACTCTGTATCCATGGCCAATGCCCATGCTATCTTACAGGCGGGGGGCATGCCAGTGATGTTGCCACATTTAGAGGAAAAGTCCGATATAGATGAGTTGGCACAATTTTTGGATGGTCTTTACCTGACAGGAGGGTACGATATAGACCCTACACTTTTTGGCGAAGAACCACATCCGATGCTGGGAATTATAGATCCCGCTAGAGACGTTTTTGAATTAGCTCTTATTCGGAAATTTTTAACGCTCAATAAACCGATTTTGGGTGTTTGTCGAGGAATCCAGTCGTTAAATATCGCCATAGGTGGAGATATGTATCAAGATATTGGTGCTCAAATAAAGAATGATTTTTTGCAACATCAGCAACGGGCACCTAAGTCGCATGGTTCTCATTTTGTGAATGTAACAGTTGGTACGTTGCTGCATCAAATCACTGGGCAACACCGTTTGAAGGTCAATAGTCGCCACCACCAAGCCAATCGCAATGTTCCCTTTCCATTAAGGGTCAGTGGGAGTGCAAGTGATGGTGTAATTGAAGCTATCGAAAGTGAAGTGCATTCCTTCGTCCTTGGTGTCCAGTGGCATCCAGAAAACATGTTTTTTGGCGGCGATGAAGCTGCGCGGAAAATTTTCGATGCATTTATAGAAGCTTGCAATAAAAATTTACACCCCCAATAAAAATTATTATTGAGGGAGTCACATATTTATTTTTTTCGTTTTTTGGCATCCCTTGCTTGACGCTCCCATATTTTCAAGTGAGGATATGGATCGAATGCCCATTCCGTGCGTCCATTATATTTATACATGCCATAATGCAGGTGAGGTGGGAATCGACCTGAAGTTCCTTGTTTCCCATATCCCGAACTTCCCACAAAACCAATAACAGAACCGAGTTCAACGATATCGCCTTTTGCTAATCCTTCATTAAAATAAGCTAAGTGCGCATAATAGTGATAGGTATTTTGAATATCACGTATACCCACACGCCAACCGCCAAATTGGTTCCAACCCAGTTCTTCAACAATTCCATATGAGGTCGATTTTACCGGAACGCCATATCCAGCAAATAAGTCAGTGCCTTCGTGAATGCGTCGGCCACCCCATCCGCGGTTAGCTCCCCAAGTACCTCTATAACTGTAATTCTGATTAAGTGGGATAGGGAAAACATGTTCACCCAGATCCAGTGTGTTGAAGTGTTTATATAATTTGGCAATGGTCATGATTTGATCGACGGTTTTTTCACTTTGGTAGTATTCGTATACGGCCAGTTTAAAGTCTTCTTCAGATTGTCCGTAACTGGCTAAATAAGAAGACATCGTAAAAAGAATATCTATACTATCTTCTGGATTTGCCATGCCGTCTGCATTCCCGTCTAGTCCATTTCCACCAAAAAATGTGATGGATTCAGGTGTTATGTCATCTTTATCAGGATTAAACATTCCTGCCCAGTAATCGTCCGAAAATTGAATGGCAATCGTGCCATCTCTCTTCGGAATGTCTTTCCGCACTTGCTGAATATTGCGTTCAAACTGATCCACAGCGGCTAAATAGTACCAAGGGACAAGTGTGTTTTCAAATTGTAAATAGTAGCTCATGCGCTCTTCCAGTACATCCACTTTCGGCTGCTCTTTTGCAGAAACGACGGAACTTATTAGCAAAGACAGTGTAAAAGCGTATAGTGTTAAGTGAAATATTCGTCGCACTAAATAAACCTCCTTTGTGAATCATTACATTAGAATATCCTGTTCCAAATAAATCATAAGTAGTAAACTTGACCAGTTCATTTTTGCCATTCATTAAGTAGAAATTCAAACTAATTTTGCACATACTAATATGAATAGTCGGCATATCGCAGGTATAAAAAGTTTCAGCCATTTTAAATATCATCAAATTAAAAGTCCTCACAAAGAAAGGATGAAGAGTATGATCTTTGAACAATCGAAATTAGATAAATGGGTTCAGCAATATCCGCTTTTGGATAATATCATTCGCTTGGAACCGGTTGTATGGTTAAATTCACAGCTTCAAAAAATGGAAGACATTGATTCCTTGCCAGTGACGAAAACGGATATGAAGGAAGCCTCAGCGCTATTTCAAAGATTTGCTCCTTACTTGGCGAGGGAGTTTCCTGAAACGAAAGATACGAATGGCATCATCGAATCACCTCTTCGAAATATAGCGAAAATGAAAAATGAGCTTAATACAAAATACGATGCCAAAATAAATGGGGAATTGTTTTTAAAATGCGACAATGAATTGCCCATTGCAGGTTCAATTAAAGCACGCGGCGGTATATATGAAGTCCTGTATTATGCGGAAAAGATGGCGCTGGAAGCAGGTCTAGTTAAAAGAGACGATGATTACAGTGTGTTTTCAAGCGATCAATTCAAACAATTTTTCAGTCAGTATTCAATCGGTGTTGGCTCTACAGGGAATTTGGGTCTGAGTATAGGTATTATTGGCGCAAAATTAGGTTTTCATGTTTCCGTATACATGTCCGCAGATGCTAAGCAATGGAAGAAAGATTTATTGCGGGCAAAAGGGGCGACCGTACATGAATTCAAAGGAGATTTTGGCGAAGCCATTTTTGCTGGAAGACAGGAAACGAAAAATAATGTAAAAGGCTATTTTGTTGACGATGAAGATTCAAAGCATTTATTCCTCGGCTACAGTGTCGCGGCGATTCGTCTGGAAAAACAACTACAAGATGAAAACATACAAGTTGATGCTGAACATCCTTTATTTGTATATTTACCGTGTGGTGTTGGCGGGTCGCCTGGTGGAATTGCGTTCGGACTAAAACAGGTTTTTGGAGATTATGTACATTGTTTCTTTGTGGAACCCACTCATTCTCCAGCCGTATTAGTCGGGCTGCTGACAGGGGAAAAAGAAAAAGTATGTGTGCAGAATTTCGGAATCGATAACTTAACTGAAGGGGATGGCTTAGCAGTAGGAAGACCGTCATGCTTTGCTTCCTCTATTAGTGAGAAGCTCGTTAGTGGTATTTACACAATGGAGGATGAAGATTTATTTAAATTATTGGCCTTATTGTCGGATAGTGAAGGGATCCATCTGGAACCATCAGCCACTTCAGGTCTGATAGGACCGGGACTGATATTAGCGTCCGAATACGTGAAAGAAAATAACTTGAATACTTCTCAAGCCACACATATCGTTTGGGCAACGGGTGGAGCACTTGTACCAAAACATGACATGAAAAGATTTTATGAAAAAGGACAAAGCTTACTTTAATCCAGGTTTTATCATATATACACACAAAGACACCCCGAGCAGTTCTACGACTACTCGGGGTGTCTTGCTCTATTATATTCAGCTGAATACTAGATTATGACTGAGAGAAGTGAGAAAGGAATCTAGGCAATATCTCTTCCCATAGCAACCTGTAAAATATCAAACCACTGGTCACTTGTTAAAGATATATCCAAAGCCCGTATAGCTGATTCTATGCGTGGCATTTTGCCTGAACCGGCATAATTTGTGCCGGATGGCTGAGCAAACACGCATATAGGACTTCATCAATKCCAATTGCACCAACTTCCTTTCAATTTCTTCAAGCTTTTTACGCAATTTAATCGTCTTCTCATCTTATGAAGTGAGAATTGCTCCACCAGCCAACGGTCACCAAGCCGTAGGTGCCAATCGTTTCTTGGCATAAATCAAGCGTCCCATCTTCAAAGTTTTCAASTTATTTATTAATAATCTTGGTTTAAAAAATAAATTTTAGAGGTATATGAATATTTAGTTAATACATAAAATTTAAGAATGAGAACTTAAAGGCAAAAACGGAGGAATAATAATATAGTATTTGACTATTTTATTAAGTAGTGAATATAATTTTATTAATTCTGAAAATTTCTGCTAGAATGAATTATACATAAGGGTTAAAATTTAGGAGGTCAAGAATGATTGCATTTAAAGAAGTAAATAAGTATTTTGGAGATTTTCACGTTTTGAAAGATATTAATCTCACAATCAATAAGGGCGAAGTAGTTGTCATAATTGGACCTTCTGGTTCAGGGAAAAGTACTTTGCTGCGTTGTATGAATCGGTTGGAAACAATTTCTGAAGGTACCCTTACTGTAAATGATGTTTCAGTAGGGGATAAAAAAACGGATATTAATAAGCTAAGACGCAATATCGGAATGGTATTTCAGCATTTTTATTTATATCCACACAAAACAGTGCTTGAAAACATCATGCTAGCCCCAATGAAAGTTTTAGGGCAATCTGCAAAAGAAGCTAAAGAAACAGCTATGTACTATCTTGATAAAGTTGGAATATCTGATAAGGCCGATGCTTTCCCTTCCCAGCTATCTGGTGGCCAGCAACAGCGTGTGGCAATTGCACGTGGTCTAGTCATGAAACCCGAAATTATGCTTTTTGATGAGCCGACTTCGGCACTCGATCCCGAAATGATTGGTGAGGTTCTGGATGTTATGAAAACCCTTGCAAAAGAAGGAATGACGATGGCTGTGGTCACTCATGAAATGGGATTCGCTAAAGAGGTTGCGGACCGAATTGTATTTATGGATGAAGGAAAAATTTTAGAAGAAGCAGTTCCGGCTGAATTCTACGAGAATCCCCGTGAAGAACGGGCTCGTTTGTTCCTCAGTCGTATTTTAAATCATTAATAGGGGGTAATTGGAATGTTTCAGACAAAAAAATTATTAAAAATGGCTTTTGTATCTACAATGGCCGCTATTTTTCTTGCTGGTTGCAGCGGGGACGATAATGCAAGCGGAGACAAAGATGTACTTGCACAAATCAAAGAGGACAAAAAAATTGTGTTTGGTGTAAAATACGATACTCGTCTTTTTGGATTGAAAAATCCATCAACTGGCGAAGTTGAAGGGTTTGATATCGATCTTTCAAAAGCACTGGCAGAAGAAATGTTCGGCCCAGATGTTAAACCTGAGTACAAAGAAGTTACCTCGAAAACGCGAGTAGGACTCTTGAATAATGATAAAATCGATGCGGTTGTAGCTACGATGACAATTAATGAAGATCGTAAAAAAGAAGTTGATTTTACTGATGTTTATTTTGATGCAGGACAATCATTGCTTGTAGAAAAGGGAAGTAAGATTAAGGGCATTGAAGACTTAGCAAAAGGAACAAAAGTGCTTGCTGTTAAAGGCTCTACATCTGCAATAAATATTCGTGAGAAAGCTCCTGAAACGACTGTTCTTGAATTTGAAAACTACGCTGAAGCTTTTACAGCATTAAAATCTGGTAAGGGTGATGCCCTGACTACAGATGATTCTATCCTTTATGGCATGGCTGAAGAAGATCCTTCATTTGAACTTGTCGGTGGAACTTTCACGGAAGAGCCTTATGGAATCGCTGTTAAAAAAGGCAATCAAGAGCTTGTCGATGAGTTGAACAAAGCATTGAAAAGCTTAAAGGACTCAGGAAAATATGATGAAATCAAGGATAAATGGATTAAGAAATAATTATTTATATTAGGTTTCTTGTCAGGATGGGCAGTATTCCGTAAATAGAATTACGGACTGCTCATCCTGATTAATTAGGAGGAGATCGTTTGCTGGATTTCTCGATACTGACAGATAATATGGATTTATTTGTGGAAGGATTTAAAATAACCATTATTGCTAGTTTAATAGCATTGGTTTGTAGCTTTCTTCTTGGGACACTTATTGCAGTTATGCGAATTGCCCCATTTAAACCGCTAAACTGGATTGGAACGGCGTATGTGGAATTTATCCGTAATATACCTGTACTGGTCATTGTGTTTTTCACTTACTTGGCTGGTAGTTACGGCGGAATGACGGCAGGGATTATAGGATTGACTGTTTACACAGCGGCTTTTATTGCTGAAGCAATCCRTGCAGGGATTTTGTCAGTGCCAAAGGGCCAAATGGAAGCAGCCAGATCATCAGGACTGACTTACGGACAAGCAATGAGGACTGTCATCCTACCACAGGCAATAAAAATTGTTATCCCGCCCCTTGGCAATCAATTTATCAATTTGGTTAAGAACTCATCACTATTAGCCGTCGTGGCAGGTGGGGATTTGATGTATCAAGGGGATTTAATAGCTGCGAAGACATTCTCCACTTTTGATACATATATTTTCGTTGGTTTGTTTTATTTGATTTTAACTATACCTTTAAGTTTTGGCGTAGTATTTTTGGAAAAACGCCTGGCTAGAAGTAATTAAGGAGGTGCATAGATGGATTTCCTGGCACCGTTCACTGATGTATTAACACCGGCCAATATAAAATTTTTACTCGAAGGATTTTGGGTCACAATTAAGGTAGCTGCAATTTCAATTGTGCTTAGCTTTATAATTGGTGGTCTGATGGGGACAATTAGGTACGCGAAGATTCCTGTTGTTTCACATGTAGTTGCATTGATTGTTGAGACAATCCGTAACCTCCCTTTACTGTTGATCATTTTCTTTACCTATTTTGCGTTGCCCGAAATCGGGATTGATATGGAAATAATGACAGCTGCCATCGTGGCATTGACGATTTTTGAATCCGCGATGCTTTCGGAAATCATCCGAAGTGGGCTGAATTCCATTGAAAAAGGACAGATTGAAGCAGGACGTTCATCTGGCTTGAACTACATACAGACATTACGATATATTATTATGCCCCAAGCTTTGAGAAGAATGGTTCCACCGATTGTCAGTCAATTTATTTCCCTTCTGAAAGACACATCTTTGGCTGTCGTCATCGCGTTGCCAGAACTATTGCATAACGCTCAAATCTTATACGCACAGAACGAATCGGGTGTCATACCTATTTTCGTCACTATTGCATTGATGTACTTTATCGTTAACTTTGCTTTATCCTTAGTTGCACGAAGACTGGAATTAAAGCAGGCTTAAAGAAGTCCGGCTCAACAAGTTGAGCTGGACTTTTTTGAAAACTAAAACTGTTGTGATTTCCTCACGCAGTTTATAAAGAAGATAGATGTAAAAGCAGTGCATTTAAATACAAATTACTAAAAACGAATTCAATGGATAGTATTCAGGAATGTGGGAACGCTAATTCTTGACTAATATTCAAATTGAAGGAGGATTTGTGATGCCTAGACCACAGCCAAATGATTCAGCAGRTAACAAAGAAAGACTTAACAAAACGATTGACAATATGGAAGCAGCAGAAGAAGCAATGACGTATGCTGAAGGGAAAGAGCTTGCCGCAATCAAGGAAAAAAACGAACATCGTAAAGAAGCCATTGATGGTTTAAGAAAAGAAATAATCGAAGAGGGCAAATCACGTATCAATGGCTACATTTAAAAGAGTGTAGCATTGCTAAATAAAGGTGGAGACTATACGTTCTCCATCTTTTTTAATTATTCGTCTGTTTGCGTACATAGTGAAAAAGGATATATTGTCCCTTATGAGAAAATTGTCATAACATGGGGCTGGGAGAATTTAAAGATTTTTTTCCTCCCGGTTCCAGTACTTTAGAGTTTCGACTGATCTCGATCCCGAAAGATAATGGGACGCAGTAAATATTGACGCACTATGATCTACCTACCGAAAAAATCCAGACTCACCTAGAAGTATGGAAACATTATATGATTCGATTGCAATCTTTTGCAGAAGGAAAAGATGCTGGTGTCGATCCTAGGTCCATCCTTACAAAAACATGAAAGTGGGAAAATCCATTATGTCTACTGTAATACATCAAGAAATACGTTTTAACGTTAGTCCAAATCACCTCTATGAAGCGCTAACTGATGCAACGAAATTTGCTAAAGTTACTGGCGGTGCACCGACTGAAATCGGTTCTGAAGAAGGAGATTCTTTTTCTTTATTCGGTGGAATGATTACGGGTCGAAATATTGAATTGGTGCCTAATGAAAGAATTGTCCAAGCTTGGCGTGCCGGTAATTGGGAAGCAGGTGTTTATTCTATTGCTAAGTTTGAATTCAAGGAACTTGGCAATGAAACTCAACTCGTATTCACACACACGGCTTTCCCGGAAGCTCAAGGGGAACATCTTGGGACAGGATGGCATGAAAATTATTGGAAACCACTTGAAAATTACTTTACTTAAAATTATTGAGTAAAAACTCCGTTTTGAGAGAACATAAAAGTAACCGAAACGGAGGTGTCATTTTTATGACGAATAATCAGAATAAGCCAGGTGCATATACTCAAACCGGAACAGATATTGAAGAGGTCAAAAGAAATAATGCAAATTCAGGACTTACTTACAATCAAGTGAAGCAGTTGATTGCAAAAACGGTTGGCAATGAACAAACTGAATTCGGCAGTGAGCAAGTCTTTCCAGAACAACAAAAGAAAAAGTAAAGTTCATTATGTGAAGCAGGTGCCTTTTAGGTATCTGCTTTTATCTTTTGTAAATTGTAAGATAGAATTGACTTAAGTGAGGTGGCGTGATGAATAAAACAATAGGTGTGTTTGCCCATGTTGATGCAGGGAAAACAACATTTTCCGAGCAAATTCTTTACCATACGAAAAGTATTAAGCAAAGAGGACGTGTAGATCATAAAGATGCTTTCCTCGATAGCCATGAAATAGAAAGACAAAGAGGAATTACAGTATTTGCAGATCAAGCAACTTTTACATATAAAGATTCAACGTATTATTTAATTGATAACCCAGGACACGTTGATTTCTCTCCGGAAATGGAGCGTTCCGTTCAAGTAATGGATTACGCTATTGTTATATTAAGTGCTGTTGAAGGAATCGAAGGACATACAGCAACCATCTGGCAACTACTAAGAAAGCATCACGTTCCTACCTTTTTCTTTATTAATAAGACCGATCGTACTGGAGCGGATGTGAAAAACGTAGTAAAAGAAATACAGGAAGACTTTTCAGCGGACGTCATTGATATTACTCAATCTTTTCACGAAGGTGAAATGACGGAAAGTCTAATAGAATCTATCGCTGAACGCAATGAAAATCTTCTTGAACACTATATGGAAGATGGTTACGAGAAGGATTTATGGATCAACACAATGAAAGACTTGATTAAGGATAACAAAGTTTTTCCGTGTGCCAGTGGGTCAGCGCTGCAGGATATTGGTATAGTCGAATTCCTGGATAAATTTCATCAATTGACCGAGACGCAATATACAAGTGATGAAGCATTCTCTGGAAGAGTCTATAAAGTTAGGCATGATGAAAAAGGGACAAGAATCACTTTTATAAAATCTTTAAGCGGTACTTTGAGCGTTAGAGATGAAATAACATATGGTCCGATAGAGCAAGCATTAACGGAAAAAATCACACAAATACGGGTCTACAATGGGAATAAATTCAAAACGGTAGAACATGTGAAGGCCGGTGAACTTTTTGCAGTTTCAGGACTGACAAATGCAGTTACAGGCGATGGCTTAGGAACTTTATACGGGAAAGCTGAATATGAAATGGTACCGACATTGAAATCCAAAGTTGTTATTGCTCCATCTGTTCATATAAAAGATGCATTGAAGTGTTTTCAAATACTGGATGTGGAAGATCCATCGTTGAATGTGATGTGGGAGGAACGTCTCCAGGAAATTCATATCCATGTGATGGGTGCAATTCAATTGGAGATTTTGAAACAGCTGGTTGCAGAAAGATTTCATTTTGAAGTTGAATTTGAAGAACCGCAAATCCTTTATAAAGAAACCATTAACTCTACTACCATAGGGTACGGGCATTTTGAGCCACTGAAACATTATGCCGAAGTTCATTTGAAAATGGAACCTGCTGGGAGAAACAGTGGTATCACATTTGATAATGTCTGTCATGCGAATCACTTGTCGGTGGGCAATCAAAACTTGGTCAAGCATCATTTATTGGAGAAGGCGCATAACGGATTGTTAACCGGTTCACCATTGACAGATATTAAGGTCACATTACTAACAGGACGAGCCGACAATATGCATACGTCTGGCGGTGATTTCCGGGAAGCCACATACAGGGCATTGAGACAGGGGATGGAAAAAGCATCAAATCTTCTGCTGGAGCCCTTTTATGACTTTAGGATAAAAGTAGACGTTGATCAGATGGGAAAAGTACTTTCCGACATTCAAATGGCGCATGGAAGTTTTGATTCACCTAAAACGGAAGGCCATAAAGTGATATTGACCGGAAAAGTCCCAGTGGCCACCTTTATGAACTATGCAGCGGAGCTTGCTTCGTTTACACAAGGAAAAGGGGTATTAAATTTGATGTTCGGTGGATATGAGCAATGTCATAATGAAGATGAAGTCATTCAGAGAATTGCTTACAATAAAGATGCAGACCCTGAATATAGTTCATCATCAATTTTCTGCGCGAAAGGTAAAGGCTACACTGTACCGTGGGAGCGGGCAGAAGAACTAATGCATTGTTTATAATGCAGAATAGAGGGTTTTTCATGAGTGAGAAGGAAATGGATAGAATGCTTCGTATTAAAACTGCAGGAACGCTCGAAGTGCTGAATCAGTCCGTGCATTATAATCG
>NZ_JBFUIO010000022.1:0-36366 GCF_056401835.1 Paenisporosarcina sp. P4_D4
GGACAAGGATTTATGGCACTTGCTGCAATGATCTTTGGTAAGTGGCATCCCCTGGGTGCGATGGGGGCAGCTCTGTTCTTTGGGTTTGCTCAAGCGTTAAGTATTGTCGGTGGATCATTGCCGATAATCAGCGAAATTCCAAGTGTTTTCTTACTGATTTTACCTTATGTCTTAACAATCCTTGCCTTAGCAGGATTCATTGGTAAAGCAAATGCACCAAGGCTATAGGAACACCTTATATAAAAGGGAAACGATAAAATCGATCTTAAAAGGACCGGGCATTTTGCCTGGTCCTTTCATTTTTTGTTTACACATTTAGTTAATGGTAATTTACTGAGTTATTTTATCAATTTGGACATTTGGCGCACGTTTCTCTAATTCGAAAATGAAAAGGTCAATGTCTTTAGGTGAAATCTTCACACTTCCTAAAGTTGCTGATTTATAAAATAATTCAATACCTTGTTTTGATGATAACAAGCGGAAACCAGTAAAGATTTCAGTTGTGGGAGAAATCCTTGTTATATCTTCATATGGGATTCGACTTTTAAATAACCCACCTTTTACAAACAAGTGGTCATTATTTAGGACGTATTTAATAGAAAAAGCAGACCACAATAGTAACCCAATTGATAACACACATAAGGAAAGTACAGTAATGGTATCAATACTCGTTCTATCATAATCTAAAAGCAGAGGAAACAAAAATACGCTAAGGATAATAAATACTGTGATTGATATGATTCCAACAAAAAAATTATCAATTTTTGAACTAAACTTCATAATATAACCCCTCCTAATTTAACTACGAATAGCTAATAGGAAAGTTTCGCTGGATTTACATTTTTTTCAATGAACAATTCTTTTGTTCACCGGTGATTAAGCTTCAGGAATTAATTGACAACAGATATTTGGATCCCTAGCAAGAGGTATTTATGGGACGTAAGACTTATATTTTTTCACGAGCTATTTGCAATCATTTACCAGCACCATGTATAGTGAAAGATATGGTATGGCATATTAATGAAATAGGAGGGATTTCGATGTTTCAAACAATCGAGTTACAACAAGGCATCCATCTACATATTAGGCCTACAGATCAATTTAAAACTGTAAACTTTTCGTTTAAATTCAAACAATTATTGACTAATCAATCTGCATCAGAACGTTCAGTACTTTCAAATGTATTATTGCATAGTAATGAGCTTTTTCCATCCAATTCAGCTTTCCGAAGCCATTTAGATGAGCTTTACGGGACGATTATGTATTTAGACTCAAGCAAAAAGGGGAGTGATCATTCCGTCACTTTGCTTGCTGAGTCTGTCAATGATCAATATTTGTCTACTGGCGGAGTGTTGGATCAAGTAATTAATCTTATGCAAACGGTTCTTTTCAGCCCAAATCTGGAGCAGGGAACGTTCAAAGAATCGATTGTAACACGTGAAAAAGATACAGTCATTCAACGTATTGAGTCAATATACGATGATAAAACACGATATGCACAACAGCGACTGGTTGAATTAATGCGACCAAATCACCCAGCTTCTATTGGTGCAAACGGGACTATCAATGATGTTAATGCGATTACCAAGGAATCCTTATTTAAAGCCTACAAGAAAATGCTTGAAGAAGATGAGTTGGATATTTATGTTGTGGGTGACGTGGATGTAGAAGAAATGACTGCCAAGCTGAAACAAGCATTTCCTTTCAAAGCACGATCTAAAAAGCAAAAAAATGTTCATGAAAATATTGAGCATAAAACCGCTGAGAAAGATAAAGTCAACGAACAACAAGAAATGAAGCAAGGGAAATTGCATATTGGTTACAGTACACCAGTTACGTTTACGCATCCTGATTTTCCAAAAATGCAAATTACGAATGGCATTTTCGGTGGATATCCTCATGCGAAGTTGTTCCTGAACGTTCGTGAAAAAGAAAGCATGGCTTATTATGTGTCAAGTTCATTCTCTTCAGCATATGGATTAGTATTTGTTCTTGCTGGAATTGATGCGAGTAAACAAGAAAAAGCGGTGCGTTTAATTGATGAACAATTGGAGGCAATGAAAAATGGGGAGATTTCAAAAAATGAAATCGATCAAACTGTTGCCATGTTGAAGAATCAATTAAAAGAAGCGCTTGATTCTGCTCGAGGACAAATCGAGATTTATGATCAATACAAAGACCTTGATGAAAAATTCTCAGTTGATTCATGGGTTGAAAAGTGGACATCAGTCACGAAAGAAGATATTCAGGAAATGGCAAAATCAATTAATAAAGAACTTGTTTATTTCTTGTCTGGAAAGGAGGAGCTGTCGCATGAAGGAGCTTCACTTTAAACAATTGGATGAAAAAATGTACCATGAAAAAATGAATAATGGTCTGGAAGTATATATCTTGCCTAAAAAAGGCTTCTCGAAAACATTTGTGACCTTTACAACAAAATATGGGGCAATTGATCGTACTTTCGTGCCGTTAGGAGAGTCAGAGCAAATTACTGTCCCGGATGGAATTGCTCATTTCCTGGAACATAAAATGTTTGAAAAAGAAGACGGCGACGTATTCCAGAAATTTAGTGGATATGGGGCATCTGCCAATGCATTTACTTCCTTTACCCGTACAGCGTATTTATTTTCCTCAACGGATCACTTGTATGAAAACACGGAAACGCTCTTGAATTTTGTGCAGGAGCCTTACTTCACACAAGCAACTGTTGAAAAAGAAAAAGGGATTATCGGTCAAGAAATCACGATGTATGATGATCAACCTGACTGGCGATTGTATTTTGGCACTATTGAAAATATGTACAAAGATCATCCGGTGAAAATCGATATTGCAGGAACAATCGATTCGATTGATAAAATTACTGCTGAGCATTTATATACTTGTTATGAAACGTTCTACCATCCGTCAAATATGTTATTGTTCGTTGTTGGCGCAGTAGATCCGGAAAAAATGATGACTTATATCCGAGAAAATCAGTCTAAAAAAGAATTTGCCGAACCACAACCGATCCAACGTGCTTTTCCTGAAGAACCGTTGGAAGTTGCAAAACATGAAAATAAATTGTTAATGGATGTTCAGAAACCAAAAGTATATATTGGACTAAAAGCGAAAGAAACTTCTCTGCAAGGCGATGCCATGATGAAACACGAGATGGGGATTCAACTTGCATTGGAATTGATTTTTGGCCGATCTTCGGACTTCTATGTGGAAGCCTATGAAAAAGGCTGGATCGATGAATCGTATGCTTTTGATTTCACATTGGAAAAAGGCTATGGCTTTGCTTTGATTGGATCAGACACTTCAATGCCGAAAGAATTAATTGAAGCAATTAAAAAAGAACTGAAAAAAGTTGAAGAGAAATGGCCATTTGGACAAAGCGATTTAGACCGTGTCCGCAAGAAAAAGATTGGATATTTCCTTCGTGCCTTAAATTCAGTGGAATTTATTGCGAACCAATTTACTCGTTACGCATTTAATGATATGGATTTATTTGATGCTGTTCCTTCTCTTGAGAAGATGACTGTTGAGGACTTGCAACAAGCTTTCAAATCCATACAAGGTGAAGAACAACAGACTGTATTTTCTGTTCTTCCGAAGAAAGAGCAATCGGCATCATGAAGAAATTTGCCTGCATTTTTGGGGCATCGGGTGAAATAGGGCAAGCAATTGCATATGACATGTCCAAACATGGCTGGAGTTTGTATTTACATTTCAATGAAAACAAACAGTCCATTGATCAATTAATATCACATTTACAAGATCTTTATCCGAACCAAGAATTTCATGTCATTCAAGGAGACCTTGCTGACAATAAAGCAATCCATTTTATTTGTACACAACTTTTTGAAGTTCAAACGATTGTCTTTGCATCTGGTCAGGCTTTGTATAAATTACTTGAAGAGACTACACCCCGAGAAATGGAAATGGTGTGGCGAACGCATGTGCAAGCACCTATGACAATCATCGGTCAGCTAGCTCCTAAATTAAGACGGCACGACCGGTCTTATATCACCTTTATCGGCTCGATATGGGGAGAAACTGGAGCGGCTGGAGAAACTGTTTATTCAGCCGTCAAAGGTGCGCAGCATGCTTTCGTAAAAGCTTATGCAAAGGAATCAGGCTCGTCTGGAGTTCGAGTCAATGTCATTGCCCCAGGAATCATTGATACGAAAATGAATGAAGCATTCGATGCGGGAGAAAGAATAGCGCTTGAAGATGAGATTCCTCTTCAAACTTTCGGTAAACCGCAGGACGTAGCCAATCTTGTTACTTTTTTAACCAGTGGAAATGCGGATTATATAACTGGTCAAGTGCTCCGGGTAAACGGCGGTTGGTACATATAATTTCTTTTTTTGCACATACTGTTTGTGAAAAGGAGGAATGGACATGGCCTTACTTGAAAACTGGCAAAAATGGACACACTTTCTGGGTGTAAATGTAATGAACGCCGAATCAACTGGGATGACTAAAAAAGCCATCCAATCAACAGCTTATGAAATCGGCGATTACTTAGCCAAAAATGTGGATCCTAAGAACGAACAAGAGCGTGTTTTGTCGGATTTGTGGTCAGTTGCTACTGAAGATGAACAACATGCATTGGCGAACATGGTCGTCAAATTAGTTCAACAAAAAACTGTACAGTAAAAGAAAAGAAGGACATTGTTCCTTCTTTTCTTTTTTCCTTTTCTTACGTACATAAATCAGCTATGATAGAACCTAGAGTAGTTTGGAAACGTCATCTATTGAGAAAGACTTGAAAGGTGTCGCATTAGGAGGATTTTTGTTAAAAAATACTTGCTCCTTCAATAAGTTAGGCGGAAAGGTCGTTACATTATGCGCGAATGGTATTTTGAATATGAAATACAAATAAACCGTCCAGGATTGCTCGGGGATATTGCCTCTTTACTCGGTATGCTTCGTGTTAACATTGTGACAATTAACGGTGTAGACCAGGGCAGACGAGGGTTGTTGCTTCGTGCAGAGAATGATGAGCAAATTGAACGTTTTGAATTGATTGTTTCAACGATGGAAACGATTAAAGTTACAAAGTTCCGGGAACCGAAACTACGTGACATTTTAGCAGTCAGACACGGTCGATACATACAACGAGATGCGGATGATCGCAAAACATTTCGTTTTGTTCGGGATGAATTAGGTCTACTCGTCGATTTTATGGCAGAATTGTTTAAGCAAGAAGGACATAAATTAATCGGGATTCGTGGAATGCCTCGAGTAGGAAAAACCGAATCAGTTGTTGCAGCTAGCGTCAGTGCAAATAAAAAATGGGTGTTTTTATCTTCAACCATGATTAAACAAACCGTCCGTAGCCAATTGGCAGGAGACGAATTCAGTGATAATAATATTTTTATCCTGGACGGAATTGTGACGAGACAATCTACAGATGAACGTCATTTACAGTTGGTGCGTGAAATGATGCGCCTCCCGTCAATTAAAGTAGTTGAACATCCTGATATGTTCGTTCAACAATCAGATTACACGATTGAAGACTTTGATTACATTATTGAATTGCGACACGAACCAGATGAAGAAATAACATACGAAATGATGGAAAAAAACCAGATGATGTCTGAAAGAGGTAACTTAGATGGCTTCGGTGGTTTTAACTTTTAACAGGCAGGTGTTTTAGTTGACTGAATTAGGAACTCGTCTTAAAGAGGCGAGAACGGCAAAAGGATATAGTTTGGACGACTTGCAGGAAATGACGAAAATACAAAAACGTTATCTTGCCGGTATCGAAGAAGGCAACTACAGCATGATGCCGGGACCGTTTTATGTTCGAGCATTTATTAAGCAATATGCTGATGCAGTTGGATTGAATTCTGATGAATTGCTAGAGTCGTATAAGCAGGAAGTACCTTCTTCCACGAGTGAAGAAGTGCGTCAAACGATGACGTCTGCGCCTTCTAGACGCCGACCGATTGGAAGATCATCGAATAGTATGAACGAGATGATCCCGATGATCGTAGTGGCACTATTCATTATTATTGGTATCGTGATTTTTTGGTTTTCCTATCAAAATTTAGCGAAAAATGATGACCAATCTGCGGACGCTGTCGAGGACGAAGTGTCTATTGAACCTCCGACCGGAGATGAAACTCCGGTTGAAGAAGAGCCGGAAGTACCAGAAGATGTAGAGCCAGTACCGACTCAGAAAATTGAAATGGGTGCAATTGATGGTGAAACAACTAATTATACGGTTACAGGAGCCGAAACATTTTCAGTGAAAATTGTTGCACGAGGCAGAACATGGGTTGGTGTTAAAAATCCATCCGGTGTAGAAATGCTGGGTCGTGAATTAGCCGTGGGAGAAACGGTTAACCTAGATCTAAGTGATTTACCTTCGGCGCGTATTCGAGTTGGATCAGCATCGCAAATAGATGTCTTTGTCAATGACGAAAAAGTGGAGTATGGAATTTCACCAGCAGAAAAAATTGTTCAAAATATGATGATTCAATTTTCAAAACAGCAATAGTCATCTCTAACAAGATGGCTATTTTCTTTGAATCGAGAGGAGACAAAAATGAATATACCAAATCAAATTACGGTTTCAAKAATCATCATGATCCCTATATTTGTTGTTTTCATGTTAGTTGATTTTGGCTGGGGTGATGTTACATTTTTAGGATCAACTATACCAGTTGAACATTTAATTGGCGCAATCATTTTTATTTTTGCATCAGTAACGGACTTTATTGATGGATATTATGCGCGTAAACATAACTTGGTAACGAATATGGGTAAGTTCCTGGATCCACTAGCTGATAAATTATTGGTTTCTGCAGCCTTGATCATCCTTGTAGAACTTGGATTCGCACCTGCTTGGATTGTTATCATAATAATCAGCCGCGAATTTGCTGTTACGGGACTTCGTTTAATTCTTGCAGAAGAAGGTGAAGTTGTGGCAGCGAAACAATTGGGGAAAATCAAGATGTGGACTCAAATTGTCGCGATTTCCGCATTGCTACTTCACAATATTATTTTTGAAATGTTCTCTATTCCATTCGCTTCAATCATGTTGTATGTGTCATTGTTCTTTACGGTTTGGTCTGGATGGGATTACTTCTATGCAAACCGCCGTGTGTTACTCGACTCAAAATAGGGGCGTGAATGAAGATGAATGCTGAAATTATTGCAGTAGGATCTGAACTGTTGCTTGGACAAATCACAAATACAAATGCACGCTATATTTCGAGTCAACTGGCTGAACTGGGTGTCAATGTCTATTATCATACGGTAGTAGGTGATAACGCGGAGCGTTTAAAACAAGCGATTGAATTGGCTGAAACACGAGCGGATCTAATTGTATTCTCTGGAGGACTTGGTCCAACCAAGGACGACTTGACGAAAGAAACTATTGCAAGGCACGTAGGAACGGACCTTGTTATGGACGAGACCGCACTGATTTCCATTGAAGCATTCTTTAACCGTATAAACCTTCCGATGACTGAAAACAACAAGAAGCAGGCTCTTGTACTTGATGGCTGTGAAGTGTTGGCTAATCATAACGGTATGGCTCCGGGGATGTTCTATTCAAAAGGAAACCATGTGTATATCCTTCTGCCTGGACCACCTAAAGAAATGGAACCAATGTTTCAATTAGAAGCAAAGCCTGTTTTGGCAAGATGGCTGAATCAAGGAGAAGTGATTATTTCACACGTCCTTCGTTTTTATGGAATCGGTGAGGCGGAGCTTGAAACACGGATTATGGATTTACTGGATGCCCAAACTAATCCAACTATTGCGCCGCTAGCTTCCGATGGGGAAGTCACTTTGCGGATTACAGCCAAAACTTCTACAGAAGAAGAAGCGCTAAAATTGATTCAAGAAACTGAACAAGTATTACTTTCCCGCGTAGGAGATTATTTATACGGTTACAACGATGACTCGCTTGCATCAAGTGCAAGCAGATTATTAATAGAGCAAGGATTGACGATATCGGCAGCTGAAAGTTTGACAGCTGGATTATTCCAATCAGAACTGGCTGCCATCCCTGGTGTAAGTCAAACATTGGTTGGTGGTGTGGTTACATACACAGCGGAGTCGAAAATGAATCAGCTCGGAGTCTCAAAAGACATCATCGACCAATATGGAGTTGTGAGTGCTGAATGTGCGACTGCCATGGCCAGTAGGGTGAAAGCAATGTTCCAAACGGATATAGGCGTCGGACTGACTGGTGCAGCTGGTCCTAACTCTCATGATAATAAGCCAGCAGGCACTGTGTGGATCGCAATCAGCCTTCCTAATGATGATGTGGTGACTCACGAACTGCATTTAAGCGATATGCGTAATACCAATCGTCTGAGAGCAGTGATGAGGACGTTCCATTATTTGATTCAATTGCTATCAAACAATCAAGCACAATAATAGATTTGTAAAGGAGCAATCATTCTCATAAAGATTGCTCCTTTTTTGATAGGCATTGTAAAAAGAATGTTCCTCACTAGCCAACAAGTATGAACACCACATACTTGTGGATCTCCAGCTTCACGCTCTAGCGGCATGTTGGACTCAATGCTCGTACACGGAAAGGGAACCGATTCCTTCTATATTTTTAAATAATCTACAATAATAGTTTTATTGAGCCTTTTGAATAATGATGAGCTTGCCATTAAATATGATAAAAAAATAAACCGAATAAACGTTCGCTTTTTTCTTGTATATTTCTCATAAACCAAGTATAGTAGAGACAGAAGTTAAATTAGTGTTTAAATCAAAGGAGGAACCATTCTTGAGCGATCGTAAAGCAGCGTTAGACATGGCGTTAAAACAAATTGAGAAACAATTCGGTAAAGGTTCTATTATGAAACTTGGCGAAAAAACTGATCGTGAAGTATTGACTACTTCCAGCGGATCTCTTGCACTTGACGTGGCACTTGGTGTGGGCGGATATCCAAGAGGACGTATTATTGAAATTTATGGACCTGAAAGCTCAGGTAAAACAACTGTGGCACTTCATGCGATTGCAGAAGCACAAGCAGCTGGTGGACAAGCAGCTTTCATCGATGCTGAACATGCGCTTGATCCAATTTATGCACAAAATTTAGGCGTAAACATAGATGAATTATTATTATCACAACCAGATACAGGTGAACAGGCATTAGAAATTTGTGAAGCACTTGTACGTAGTGGTGCAGTTGATATCGTTGTTATTGACTCAGTTGCTGCACTTGTACCTAAAGCTGAAATTGAAGGCGATATGGGTGACTCTCACGTAGGTCTTCAAGCTCGCTTGATGTCACAAGCTTTACGTAAATTGTCTGGTGCAATCAGCAAGTCAAAAACTACGGCAATCTTCATCAACCAAATTCGTGAAAAAGTCGGCGTTATGTTCGGTAACCCGGAGGTAACACCTGGTGGGCGCGCACTTAAATTCTATAGTTCAGTGCGTCTAGAAGTCCGTCGTGCAGAAGCCATCAAGTCGGGTAACGATTTCATGGGGAACAAAACGAAAATTAAAGTCGTTAAAAACAAAGTAGCACCTCCATTCCGTACTGCGGAAGTCGATGTTATGTATGGACAAGGGATTTCACGTGAAGGTGAAATCGTTGATTTAGGAGTCGAAATGGACATCGTGAACAAGAGCGGTTCTTGGTATGCATATAACGATGATCGTTTAGGCCAAGGACGCGAAAATGCAAAACAATTCCTTAAAGATAATCCTTCAACACGTAATGAGATTGCTCAAAAAATCCGTGCAGCTTATGGCATGATGGCCACAGCTTACACAATTGCAGCTCATGAGGAAGAAGAAGATGAAGAGTTTGAGTTATTACTAGATGAAAAATAAGATTTAAGTAGTAGCCTGCCGTAAAAATCGGCAGGCTATTTTCCTTTAAGGACACTCGTGAATCCTTGACAGAGTATTTTTACATCTATACAATTAAACTTGTATAATCTCTTAAATGAAACCATTTGGCAGTATTGTGGATGACTCCATATATGAGCCGACTGAACATGAAAATGAAATAGCAAGAGGAGGTGTTCAAATGATTGAAACAGTACTCATCTCCGCTTTGCTTGGTCTTATCGTCGGTGCCGTTGTTAGCTATATTTTAATTAAAAATGTGAACGATTCAAAAGTGACTGGTGCGAAGCAGTCTGCGGTGCTTATCGTAGACGAAGCGAAGCGAGAAGCGGAAGCTCTTAAAAAAGAAGCATTACTAGAAGCAAAAGATGAAACTCACAAATTGAGATCTGAAGCAGAATCTGACATCCGTGAACGCCGATCTGAACTGCAAAAACAGGAAAATCGGTACTTGCAAAGAGAAGAAAACCTTGACCGTAAGGATGATGCTCTTAACAAAAGAGAAGCGGGTCTAGAGCGTAAAGATGACGCTCTGACTGAGAGACAACAGCATATCGAGCAGATGGAAAGCAGAGTGGCAGAATTAGTTGCCAAACAACAAACAGAACTTGAACGCATTTCTGCATTAACACGTGAAGAAGCGAAAGGCATCATTCTACAGCAAGTAGAAAATGAATTAGCAACGGACATCGCAGTTATGACGAAAGAATCCGAAACGCGTGCGAAAGAAGAGTCAGACAAGAAAGCACGTGAAATCTTGTCAATAGCTCTACAACGCTTCGCGGCAGACCATGTAGCAGAAACGACTGTATCAGTCGTAAACTTGCCAAATGATGAAATGAAAGGCCGCATCATTGGACGAGAAGGTCGAAATATTCGAACTCTCGAAACATTGACAGGTATCGATTTAATAATCGATGATACACCTGAAGCAGTTATTCTTTCTGGTTTTGATCCGATTCGTCGTGAAACAGCACGTCTCGCACTTGAAAAATTAGTGCAAGATGGACGTATTCACCCGGCACGTATTGAAGAAATGGTCGAAAAATCAAGACGAGAAGTTGATGAACAAATTCGTGAAATCGGTGAACAAACGACATTTGATATTGGCATTCATAATTTACATCCAGATTTAATTAAAATCATGGGTCGGATGCGTTACCGCACGAGTTATGGTCAAAACGTCCTGAAGCACTCAAAAGAAGTGGCATTTTTAGCTGGATTGCTTGCAGCTGAACTTGGCGAGGATGTAACACTTGCACGTCGTGCAGGACTTCTACACGATATCGGGAAAGCAATCGACCACGAAGTGGAAGGTAGCCACGTTGAAATTGGTGTGGAACTTGCTACGAAGTATAAAGAGCATCCAGTCGTCATTAACAGTATCGCTTCCCATCATGGGGATACAGAAGCAACATCTGTTATTGCAGTGTTAGTAGCCGCAGCCGATGCATTGTCAGCAGCACGTCCTGGTGCACGTAGTGAAACGTTAGAAAATTACATTCGTCGTCTTGAGAAGCTGGAAGAAATTTCAGAGTCATATGATGGTGTTGAGAAATCATTTGCCATTCAAGCAGGTCGCGAAATTCGCATTATGGTTCGTCCGGAACAAATTGATGATATTACAGCACATCGTTTGGCACGTGATATCCGTAAACGAATTGAAGAAGAACTGGATTACCCTGGTCATATTAAAGTAACGGTCATTCGAGAAACTCGCGCCGTTGAATACGCTAAATAAGTAAAAAGGGCTTCGATCTGAGGCCTTTTTTTACTTTTTATGATAGTAAAAGTTTTTTAGGATATTCTTACATTAAAGAAATATTCACCAATAAGGTGATAGCCGTTTTGCGGAATATCAACAACCAACAGCAGAGCCAACGGAAATGAAAGAAGGAATGAAAATGAAAGTATTATTTATTGGAGACATCGTTGGATCGATTGGTCGCGATGCAGTAGAAGATTATTTACCAAGATTGAAAAGAAAATATCAACCAGACGTGGTCATTGCAAATGGCGAAAATGCTGCAGCAGGTCGAGGCATAACTCAAAAGATATTTCAAGATTTGCTTTATATGGGAGTCGACGTTGTGACGATGGGGAACCATACATGGGATCAAAAAGAAATTTTTGATTTCATTGATGATACTGATTATTTAATTCGTCCGGCAAACTTTTCAGATGAAGCACCGGGTAAGGGCATGACGACTATTACAAAAAACGGTCATACGTTATCCGTGATTAATTTGCATGGCCGTACATTTTTACCGCCACATGATGATCCATTCAAAAAAGCGACTGAGCTTGTAAATGAAGCAAAGCAAATATCTCCACTGATTTTTGTTGATTTTCATGCAGAAGCAACGAGTGAAAAAATAGCGATGGGTTGGCATTTAGATGGGGAAGTATCCGCCGTTGTTGGTACGCATACACATGTCCAGACAGCAGATGCCCGCATTTATCCAAATGGAACAGCGTACATCACGGACGTCGGGATGACAGGTCCTTACGACGGCGTACTTGGGATGAAGAAAGAAGATGTACTGTATCGTTTCCAGACGAATATGCCCGCTCGTTTTGAGGTACCAAAGTCAGGAAGATCTGTACTCAGCGCATTTTTCGTAGAGTTGGATAACCAAACAGGAAAAGCCACTTCGTTTGAACGTATTTATATCAACGAAGATTATCCTTTCAGAGGATAACTTCTTCTATCTTTCTCTTATCTTGCATACAGTGACTTAAGGACATCTTAATCGTCCAACGGTCAGCAAGGACAAGGAGGAATCGTAGTGGAATCATTAAAAGTATCTTCAAGATCTAATCCAAACTCAGTTGCAGGTGCATTAGTTGCAGTCATCCGTGAAAAAGGGTATGCAGAAATGCAAGCAGTTGGAGCAGGAGCACTTAATCAAGCGGTAAAAGCAGTTGCAATTGCACGTGGCTTTGTCGCGCCGAGTGGCACCGATTTAATTTGTTCTCCGGCATTTACAGATATTGTGATCTCTGGGGAAGACCGGACAGCTATTAAGCTTTTAGTTGAAAAACGTACAAGAGCACAATAAGAAAAGCGTAAAGCGCTATTCTTACTTAATTGTAAACTAACCCAATCTCAAAAGAGGTTGGGTTTTTACGTATTTTCAGCACAAATTACTAATTTGGCTTCCTCCAAAGGTCTGAATTTCAAAAAACTACCGCTATTTTATAGTGAATGAAGCAATTAAGTGATAAACTTATGTAGGAAAATAGAGGTTATTACCTGATCTGTTAAGGAGTTGTTTGCATATGTTACATCAGCTTTCATGGAAAGTCGGTGGGCAACAAGGGGAAGGAATCGAAAGTACCGGAGAAATTTTCTCAATGGCGATGAATCGCTTAGGGTATTTCTTGTACGGCTATCGTCACTTTTCTTCACGTATTAAAGGTGGACACACGAATAATAAAATCTGTGTACGAACGACAGAAGTTCGCACAATACCAGATGATTTAGATATTTTAGTTGCATTTGACCAAGAAACAATTGATGTAAACTATAAAGAACTGACAGCTTCAAGCGTCATTTTGGCTGATACGAAATTTAATCCCGAACACCCAGAAGATTGTGTTGCGACCATGTACAGCGTTCCGTTTACGGAAATTGCATCTGAACTCGGCACGTCTTTAATGAAAAACATGGTGGCAATTGGTGCTACATCCGCTTTGTTAAATTTGGATAAAACTGTTTTCCAAAGCGTAGTCGATGAAATTTTCGGCCGCAAAGGCGAGACAATTGTTGAAAAAAACATGCAAGCGATCCAACAAGGTTATGAAGTGATGGCGCAACATTTGGGCGATCGGATTGGTGAGTGGGAACTTGAACCTGCAGATGGGAAACATCGTTTGTTTATGATTGGAAACGATGCTATCGCTTTAGGTGCACTTGCATCTGGTGTTAGATTTATGGCAGCCTATCCTATTACTCCTGCATCTGAAATAATGGAATACTTGATTAAGAAATTGCCGAAATTTGGTGGGGCTGTAATTCAAACTGAGGATGAAATTGCCGCTGCAACCATGGCGATTGGCGCAAACTACGGTGGGGTTCGTTCATTTACTGCTTCTGCGGGTCCTGGTTTATCTTTAATGATGGAAGCAATCGGTTTGTCAGGTATGACCGAGCAACCGCTCGTCATTGTTGATACACAACGTGGTGGCCCATCAACAGGTTTGCCGACGAAACAAGAACAATCCGATTTAATGCAGATGATTTATGGTACACACGGGGAGATCCCAAAAGTGGTCATCGCTCCAAGTACGGGCAAAGAAGCATTTTTCGATACAATTGAAGCGTTTAATATTGCGGAAGAATTACAACTGCCTGTTATTATTTTATCCGATTTACAGCTATCGTTAGGTAAACAAACGGTGGAACCATTTGATTACAGCAAAGTGGCACTTCGCAGAGGCCGTCTAAAAGTGGAAGAAGAATTAGTAGCTGCCGAAGATAAATCATACTTTAAACGCTACGAAGTGACGGAAGATGGTGTGTCTCCTCGTGTCATTCCTGGAATGAAAAATGGAATTCACCACGTTACTGGTGTTGAACACGACGAAACTGGCAAGCCTTCTGAATCGGCTGCAAATCGTCAACTGCAAATGGACAAGCGTATGAGAAAAATGGAGCATGTCAATTTCCCGAACCCTGTTCATGTATATGCACCTCATGAAGAAGCGGATGTCCTGTTAGTGGGCTTCAATTCGACTCGAGGGGTACTAGAAGAAGTTCAGGCGAATTTAAATGCACAAGGTATTCGTGCTAATCATGCACATATCCGTTTAATCCAGCCTTTCCCGACTGCACATGTTTCACCACTTATTGAGGCTGCGAAAAAAGTACTGGTCGTTGAAAATAATGCAACTGGTCAACTGGCAAATATTATTAAAATGAATGTTGGCGCTCATGACAAAATCGTGAACGTATTAAAATATGATGGAACACCTTTCTTGCCAAGAGAATTAACGAATCGCGTAAAGGAGTTGCTCTCAGATGGTAACATTTAAAGATTTTCGCAATAATGTAAAACCCAACTGGTGTCCAGGCTGTGGCGACTTTTCCGTACAGGCAGCTATTCAACGTGCAGCAGCTAATGTAGGGATCGAACCAACAGATTTAGCGGTTATTTCCGGAATTGGTTGCTCAGGTCGAATTTCTGGATATATACATTCATACGGATTCCACGGGATTCACGGTCGTGCACTTCCGATTGCTCAAGGTTTGAAAATGGCTAATCGTGATTTGAACGTAATTGCTTCAGGTGGAGATGGAGATGGTTTTGCGATCGGGATGGGACATACAATCCACGCGATTCGCCGAAATATCGATATCACATATATCGTCATGGATAATCAGATTTACGGTCTGACAAAAGGGCAAACATCGCCTCGTTCAGCAGCAGGTTTCAAAACGAAATCTACGCCTGGAGGTGCGATTGAACCTTCTCTTGCTCCACTGGAAATGGCTTTAACGTCTGGTGCAACATTTGTAGCACAAGGATTCTCTTCCGATTTAAAAGAATTGACAAGTATCATTGAAGCTGGAATTAACCATAAAGGATTTTCGTTCATCAACGTATTCAGTCCATGTGTTACTTACAACAAAATAAACACATATGATTGGTTCAAGGAACGCATCACAAAAATTTCAACTGTCGAAGGATACGATTCATCCAACCGTCCACAAGCAATGGCAACGTTAATGGAACATGAAAGCCTTGTAACAGGCATCATCTATCAAAACAACGAACAACCTTCTTATCAGGAAATGGTGTCAGGCTACGCTGAAACGCCATTATCAACAGAAGATTTAATGATGAGCCAAAGAGATTTCGATGAACTTGTAAAAGAATTTTTGTAAGAATTGAACTGCCGGTGAAAATCGGCAGTTTTTTTGTCGAAACACCGACAATTGCAGCTGACATCTTGTAGGAACACATGCCGTATCAGTATAATAGAGGAATGAAGTTTTCGTCTGATGGGTGTACAGGATGAAAGGAGCAATTTTATGAACGAAGAGCAACGCTTACATAATTCACAAGTAAAAGAAACGAATAAAACGGAAAAAGACTACAGTAAGTATTTCCAATCAGTTTATGTGGCACCATCTTTGAAAGAAGCAAAGAAACGTGGTAAAGAAGAAGTAGCTTACCATAAAGATTTTGCGATTCAACCTGAATTTTTGGGAATGGGACAAGGTCGTAAGTTTTTCATTCGGACATTCGGATGTCAAATGAATGAACACGATACAGAAGTAATGGCAGGTATATTCCTGCAACTGGGCTATACGCCAACTCAGAGTGTACAAGAAGCAAATGTCATCTTGCTGAACACATGTGCCATCCGTGAGAATGCCGAGAATAAGGTGTTTGGTGAACTTGGCCACTACAAAAAGATTAAACGTGATAATCCAGATGTGTTGATCGGTGTTTGTGGTTGCATGTCTCAAGAGGAATCAGTTGTCAATAAAATATTAAAAACTTATAATCAAGTCGACATGATTTTCGGTACTCACAATATTCATCGTTTGCCTCACATTTTAAATGAAGCCTATCTGTCAAAAGAAATGGTCATTGAGGTGTGGTCAAAAGAAGGAGACGTCATCGAAAGTTTGCCTAAAGTCCGACGTGGCGAAATCAAAGCGTGGGTCAATATTATGTATGGATGCGACAAATTCTGTACGTACTGTATTGTTCCATATACAAGAGGAAAAGAACGGAGCCGCAGACCTGAAGAGATCATACAGGAAATCAGACAGCTAGCGGCACAAGGATATAAAGAAGTCACTTTACTTGGGCAAAATGTGAATGCATATGGGAAAGATTTCGACGATCTTACATATCGACTGGGTGATTTGATGAATGATCTTCGTCAAATCGATATGCCACGCATTCGTTTTACAACAAGCCATCCACGAGATTTTGACGATCACTTGATTGAAGTGCTCGCGAAGCGTGGAAATCTAGTGGAACATATTCATTTACCTGTCCAATCAGGTTCCTCCAGTATGCTAAAACTAATGGCCCGTAAATATAACCGTGAACAATATTTGGAATTGGTCAGCAAAATTAAAGTTGCGATTCCTGATGCGGCATTGACTACGGATATTATTGTCGGATTCCCGAACGAAACGGACGAGCAGTTTGAGGAAACCATGTCTTTATATGAAGAAGTTGGGTTTGAACATGCCTATACGTATATCTATTCACCTCGTGAAGGGACACCGGCTGCCAAAATGGAAGATAATGTTCCGATGGATGTGAAGAAACAACGTTTGCAAAGGTTAAACAATCTTGTCAACAAATTATCAGCAGAGACAATGCAGGCTTATGATGGCCAAATTGTTGAAGTATTGGTTGAAGGTGAAAGTAAGAAAAATTCAGCGGTACTTGCGGGTTATACAAGAACAAGCAAGCTAGTGAATTTTGAAGGTCCGAATGATATTATCGGTAAATTGGTTCACGTGAAGATTACAAATACAAAAACATGGTCTCTAGAAGGCGAATTAATCGAAGTTCTATCAGGCCAAGAAGTGGGTGTCTTATGACAACGAAATATACAAAAGATGATATTATTGCAAAAGCTAAAGAAATCGCAGATATGATTGCACAAACAGAAGAAGTGGATTTCTTTAAACGTGCGGAAGCGCAAATTAATGAAAATCAAAAAATCCGTGAAAAAATTGCGAGTTTGAAGAGTCTTCAAAAACAAGCAGTTAATTTCCAACATTACGGTAAAGAAAAAGCATTAACATTAATTGAAGGTAAAATCGAGAAAATCGAAGAAGAAATTGATGAAATCCCGATTGTTCAAGAATTCAAGCAATCACAAGGGGATGTAAATGATTTACTTCAATTAGTAGCAAATACTATTGCCAACAATGTAACAAACCAAATCATCGAATCAACGGAAGGCGATTTACTTCGCGGAGAAACAGGTTCAAGAGTACAAAATACTAAACCAGGCAGTTGCTCATAAAACGCAAATAAAACTGTTCCTTCTATATAAGAGGGAGCAGTTTTTCTTTTCCATCGATGGTTTCAATCATTATTAAATCATCCTTTCATAATGTCTAGTTCCAAGCGCCAGCACGCTCATAAGCTTCAAGCCCTCAAGCGGAAACAAGCGGTGCCGAGAAAATTGGCGCTTTCCACAATTCCTATCACCTAATGGGCACAGCCTGCATATGATGAAAAGGAATCGAACGAAGGAGGATGGCTTTGAAATATACCCGTCAAATCGTGACGAAAGCAGTCGTGGCGAAAGGTAAAAAGAGAGCAGAAGCTAGTGAAACGTTACGTCCACCAAATAACCCTTCTAGCATTTTAGGGTGTTGGGTTATTAATCACACTCACCAAGCGAAGAAACATGGTAAATTTGTGGAAGTGTCTGGAAAGTACGACATCAATGTGTGGTATGCACATCACGACCATTCTAAAACCTCTGTATTTTCAGAAACAGTACCATACAGAGAGCGTATTAAACTTCATTATCGTGAAGATGATTCACAAGGTGTTGAGGACATACATGTACGTGTCATACAACAACCGAATTGCACGGAAGCCATCATTACACCGGATGGCGAGCAATTTAAAGTAACAGTAGAAAGAGAATTGCATGCAGAAGTTGTTGGTGAAACAACAGTTGTTATTCAAGTTCAACCAGGTGATTACGAGGAAGAATGGTCATATAAAGACGAAAGTTCATCTTCATCGTCAACTTCAACATTTAGTGATGCTAAAGAGTCCTCATCATTCTCTTAAGCCGGGGCACGAAATCCGGCTTTTTTTTATGACCTTTGGACTTCATCTACTTTCCGATGAACATAAGAAATAAAACATTAGCGAGGTGACGCAGTCACTTCGCTATTAATTTTAAATTCACAACTTGGTTGCAGTTTTTAGAGATTGCCGATAATTTTTTCTTCACTTTATACATATGCACGTTCCTTTGTAAGATCATGGTTGTTTAACCACTGTGAAAGTTAAGTTATAATGAAAGAATCGCTAGTATTTGAAAGAGGTTTTGACATGAACACCTATACACCTATGATTCAACAATACTTACAAGTTAAATCCGAATATACAGACGCCTTTTTGTTTTTCCGATTGGGCGATTTTTATGAATTATTTTTCGATGATGCCATCAATGCATCACAAATACTTGAAATCACACTGACGAGTCGTGATGGAGGAAGTAAAGACCGCATTCCTATGTGTGGTGTGCCACATCACGCAGCGCAAAATTATATAGAAACACTCATTCAAAAAGGTCACCGCGTGGCAATTTGTGAGCAAACGGAAGATCCTAAACAAGCAAAAGGAGTCGTTAAGCGTGAAGTTGTTCGTTTAATTACACCTGGTACGATTATTGAAGGTAAAAATATGGATGGCAAAAGCAATCATTTTATCGCTTCGGCAGAAGAACTGGATGAAAATCGCTTTGCTTATGCTTATTTGGATTTATCGACAGGCGAAGGTACTAGCGCGATACTAACAGGTACTGAAAAGAATTTAATTCAAGAATTGCAAACGTTATCCATCCGGGAACTCGTTGTACCTGAGCAACTGTTTGTGCTACTGTCAGATTTGGCTGACGTGCATTCCATTTTACTATCCATCGAAGAGACCCAACTCGAAGCACAAGCTGATGAATCCTTTACGGAACATAATCCAGTCGAGGTGCGTGGAGCTTGTCGACGATTGGTGAACTATTTACACCGCACACAAAAACGTTCACTTGAGCATATTCAAGCATTCCAATTCCAGGAACGCGAGGAGCTTTTGACGATAGATTTTCATTCCAAACGCAATTTAGAGCTGGTTCAATCCATTCGTGGTGGTGATCAAAAAGGTTCACTATACTGGTTGCTCGATGAAACAATGACCGCTATGGGTGGACGCAAATTAAAGCAGTGGTTGCATCAACCTTTAGCAAATCGTATGAAAATTGAAGAGCGCTTGGAAATCGTCACTGAAATGCTGGAAGCCTATTTCTCCCGAGCGGATATTCGAGAAAGCTTAAAAGAAGTATATGATTTGGAACGTTTGATTGGTCGCATTTCTTTTGGCACTGCTAGTGGCCGGGACTTAAGTCAATTAAGACAATCGATTCTTCAAATTCCATTGATTAAAACCCAATTGATTGAAAGTGGTAAACCTGCGCTTAAAAAAGCGGCTGACCAGTTAGATGAGTGTGAAGAGCTTTTGAGTTTGCTGCAAGAAGCAATCGCCGATCATCCACCTCTTTCAGTTAAAGAAGGGGATATCATCCGTGACGGTTTTCACGAACGCTTGGACGAGCTCCGCTATGCGAAGAAGAACGGCAAAGACTGGATTGCTGCTCTCGAGTTGAAGGAACGGGAACGGACTGGCATCAAAGGGCTTAAAATAGGCTATAACCGTATCTTTGGGTATTTCATTGAAATCACAAAATCAAATATTCACTTGGCTGATATGGCACGCTACGAAAGAAAACAAACGTTAGCTAATGCGGAACGATATATTACGGATGAACTGAAAGAAAAAGAGTCTTTGATTTTAACAGCAGAAGAAGAAAGTTTAGCATTGGAGTATTCTCTTTTCGTCGACATACGTGAACAAGTGAAACAATACATTCCACAAGTTCAGCAACTGGCAGCCAAGGTAAGTGAACTGGATGTATTTACGAGTTTTGCTGAAGTGTCTGACCAATATCGACTGACTAAACCAAAGTTTCATGACGGTTTGGAACTGAATATCGTTAACGGACGTCATCCTGTAGTTGAAAAAATGATGAACAAACAGCATTATGTACCGAATGATTGTGCCCTGACATCCGAAGAGAATATGTTGCTCATTACAGGACCCAATATGTCGGGTAAAAGTACATTCATGCGACAAGTGGCTATTACGGTCATTATGGGGCAAATGGGTTGCTACGTGCCGGCAGAACAAGCATTGCTGCCTGTGACCGATCAAATTTTTACACGTATTGGTGCAGCGGATGATTTAGCAGCTGGTCAAAGTACCTTCATGGTCGAAATGCTGGAATCCACATACGCAATAACGCATGCGACTGAACGCAGCCTCTTGCTGTTCGATGAAATTGGTAGGGGTACGTCCACTTACGATGGGATGGCTCTCGCTCAAGCAATGATGGAATACATTCATCATGAAATTCGTGCAAATACCTTATTTTCAACACACTACCATGAATTAACGCAGCTCGAAAAACAGCTGGATAAATTAGGCAATGTTCATGTAGCTGCGGTCGAGCAGAGTGGCAAAGTGGTCTTTTTACACAAAGTGAAAAATGGTCCAGCTGATAAGAGTTACGGGATCCATGTGGCGGAACTGGCTCAGTTACCTGAACCGATTCTTGCTAGGGCAAGAGACATTCTTCAAGAGCTTGAAACTGGTAAGGAACATAATCTTAAAGATACACAGTCTTCTGTAAATGAACAATTAACATTCTTCCAAGAAACGAAGAAAGATGCTGAGAATATTTCAAAAGAACCTCAGCAAGAGGATGTCCTGACAACCATAAGAGATTTGGATATTTCCGGAACAACACCGATGAAGGCACTTCAGTTCTTATATGAATTGCAACAAAAAATCGGTAAATAAACGATTCAGAAAGGAGCGGACCCTATGGGACAAATACGATTAATGGACGAACCTTTATCAAATAAAATCGCTGCGGGAGAAGTGGTGGAACGACCTGCTTCCGTCGTGAAAGAACTCGTTGAGAACGCAATTGATGCTGGCAGCACTTCCATTGATGTGTATTTGGAAGAAGCGGGACTGCAGACCATTCAAATAACGGATAACGGAAGCGGGATGGATGGAGAGGATGCAATTCTTTCATTCTCACGACATGCGACGAGCAAAATCTCAAATGAACATGATCTGTTCCGAATTCGAACACTCGGATTCCGTGGAGAAGCACTGGCCAGTATTTCATCGGTATCCAAAGTTTCTTTATGGACTTCAGACGGTGTTTCCACAGGGACAAGCATCGAGATAGAAGGGGGTCACTTAAAAAAACAACAGGCAGGCGCACTTCGTAAAGGTACAGATATCAAAGTGTCGCAGTTGTTTTTTAATACTCCGGCCCGTTTGAAATATATGAAAACGATCCAGACGGAACTTGGGCATATCATTGATTTACTTAATCGACTTGCACTATGCTATCCGTCTATCGCTTTTAAACTGACACATGGAGAACAAGTGCTTCTTCATACAAATGGTCGGGGTGATTTGCAACAAGTCGTTGCAGCTATTTATGGCATGGCCATCGCAAAAAAAATGATTCCTTTTGAAGGGGAATCAGCAGATTACCGAATCCATGGCTATGCGTCATTACCGGAAATCACACGCGCTTCGAAAAATTACCTGACTCTATTTGTCAATGGACGTTGGGTAAAACATTATAGTGTCCAGCAATCAATCGTCAATGCTTACCACACGTTTTTGCCGATTGAACGCTTTCCACTGGTTATCCTTCATATAGAAGGCGATCCATATTTAACAGATGTTAACGTTCATCCTTCGAAACAACAAATTCGTTTGAGCAAAGAAAAAGAGTTGCAACAGTTGGTCGAGGAAACGATTCGGAAGAGTTTGAGATCCGTTATGCGGGCACCTGAAATTGCAGAAAAACCGAAAAAGATGGTTGCGCCAAGCGAACAAATGGATTTGTGGAAATCAAGACCAACACCAACACCAACAACATCTGCTCCATTCCAGCCGATGCAGACTTTCAATAAAAGTCCAGAATCGTTAATGGTGAAAGAGCAGATGGAACCGGTCCAATCTTCACCTGAGCCATCAATCGACCATCTGGTACCAGTATCGTCCAAGGAACCTTTTCCGGAGTTGGATATCGTCGGACAAATCCACGGAACGTATATCGTAGCCCAAAGTGCTGATGGTTTTTACTTAATCGATCAACATGCGGCACAGGAACGGATTAAATATGAATTTTTCCGTGAGAAGGTAGGAGATGTGCAGTCGAATGAAAGACAATCTCTGCTCATCCCTCTGTCCATGCATTATTCTGCTGACGAAGCACTTCGATTAAAAGAATCGGCAAATGAACTTGAAGAAGTTGGGATTTTTCTCGAAGAGTTCGGCCCGACAACGTTTATTGTGCGGGAGTACCCCGTATGGTTTCCGAAAGGGTTCGAAGAAGAGATTGTAAAAGAACTCGTTGAACAAGTACTGACAACCCGTAAAACGGACATCAAGAAATTACGCGAAGATGCAGCCATTATGATGAGTTGCAAACGTTCCATTAAAGCCAATCACTATTTGACGAGAGAAGATATGGTCAAACTGATGGAAGATCTTAAACATGCCGAGCATCCATTTACATGTCCGCACGGCCGCCCTGTAATTGTTCATTTCTCCACATACGAAATTGAAAAAATGTTCAAACGCGTTATGTAGTGATATAGATCGATTTACAAATGATATTGTTTAAACGAACACTAAATAATGAAGAATCAGAAAGCGACCGAATTTACATATTCGGTCGCTTTTTAAATGAGAATATTAAAAGAAAAGGTTTATCTATCGTGAATTAATAACAGGTTTACACCACGACAAATTCTTGGAGCTCATTTATTACTACTGCGTTTTCTCAATGCTAATCTTTCTTTGTTGTGTATAGGATGGATGTGTTTTTACCTCTTAACGCTCGGGTACCTATTTCTGCAAATTCACTAGCGAGTTCTGCTCTAATACGATCTGGTGCAATTTTTTGATGAGTGGATGTGTTTAAAACTTTCAACGCTTTGGAACCTATTTCTGCAAATTCACTAGCTGTTTCTTCTTTGATAAGACTTTGTGGGATTTTTAAGCTTTTTGGCGTTTGAGGTAAACTGTTTTTGTTATTACTTGTAGCTTTATTATCATCTCTGCCCACATTCCATCTTCCTTTCTTAATTTAGTTTCGTATTAGTTTGTCTTTCGAAGTCATATTCATGTAAACGAATTCTAAAAATTATTTTCCGGTTTTTTTACACTTTTAAAAAACATTTTACAAAGGACAAGTTTGGAAAAAATCGATAATTCAGAGTCCTTTTGGAAAAGTGTAAAAAATTATACCGAATAAATAATTATTATGTGGAATCAAACGGGTGCTTTAGTTAAAGATACGAGGCAGGTTAGTTGTTGAAACTTTTATAAAAGTTATTCGTAAAGATATAAAGAGGAATTAACATTACTTAGAGGTGATTTAGTTTATGTGGGAAAAACCCAAATGTACTATTTGTGATAAAGAGATTAAGGAAGACGACGTTGTTTTTGTGAAAATGCGTTATCCTAAGCGAAAAGGTTTTACTGAAATAAAAGCATATTTAAGCAACGAAGGTAGGTTCATTTGTGAAGATTGTTTTAACAATAAATCCTACTAAATACTTTTTAACAAAAGGATGCTTTAGTTGAATAAGGACTACTAAAAAATGCTCAAACTTTTTAAAAAAAACGAAATAACTAATAACAGCCATGATCAATCTTTTTTCAAAATGGCTTCTTTCTATCGTGAAATATGGGTTTGCGAAGTGTTTTTAATCAAACTTTTTTTGAAAGAAGCATAGGAGGAAGTAAAAGCTCTATAAAGAAAATCGGCTGTATCCAATGGGGATAACTGGTTTTATAAATATTTTGAAAATCCAGTTGACAGCCCATCTACTACGTGTTACGATATACCTGTAGTAGGTCATACTGGATACCGACATCACTGAATAGTGAGGTTGCAAAAATATTATTAAGGAAAATAGTTGACACCTCCGCTACTCGGTGTTACGATATACATGTAATAAGCAATACTGAATAGCGTGATTTCGCAAAAGCTATTCAGTAAAAATCTCCCCTTAGTACTAAGTTATACTGAATATAAGTCAGACGAAATAGAGGAGGAACTGAACATGGAAAATTTAACTGAAATGCTGAAGGGTTCGCTGGAAGGCTGCGTGCTGGAAATCATCAGCCGCCATGAAACCTATGGCTACGAGATTACCCGCCGCCTGAACGATCTTGGGTTTACTGAAGTCGTGGAAGGGACGGTCTACACCATCCTCGTGCGATTAGAAAAGAAAAAACTGGTGAGCATAGAAAAAAAACCGTCAGATATGGGACCGCCCCGCAAGTTTTACTCACTTAATGAGTCTGGCCGCCAGGAACTTGAATTGTTTTGGAAAAAATGGGATTTTGTATCATCAAAAATCAACGTCTTAAAGTCAATATAGCTTCATAAGATATTTCGTACGATATGAGTGTCTTGTTCAGCTTTATAAAAAAGGAGGAAAAATAACATGATGGAAATGTTCAAAAAAATGATTGGTGATAAAAAAGAATACAAGATGATGATGGCACGGGTTGAAGTCCTGCCAGAGGACTACCAGTTTGTATTTAAGAAAATTCAAAACTACATGTGGAATTTCTCAGCGGGCAGCGGGATGGATATGCTGCACATACAGTATGAATTAATCGAGTTGTTCGAAGCCGGCGCGGCGGATGGCAGACAAGTGCTGGAAATCACTGGGGACGACGTGGCATCCTTTGCCGACGAACTAGTGGCAAATGCTAAAACCTATGTCGCCAAGTATCGTGAAGATTTGAATCAGAGTATCATGAAGCGATTGGGAAAAAATAAATTCAATAGATAATACCGACTGAATAGCTGGTTACAAATGTTTGAATTACCACCTTCGCTATTCAGTTATATTTTCACCCGGTAATAAGTTATACAGATTATCAGTCAGACTAAATAGAAGAGTATAGGTAATCTAGCCGTCAGATATGGGGCTGTCCCGCAAGTTTTACTCACTTAATTAGTCTGGCCGACAGGAACTTGAATTGTTTTGGGAAAAATGGGATTTTGTATCATCAAAAATCAACGTCTTAAAGTCAATCTAGCTTCATAAGATATTCCGTACAATATTTTTGGAGTGTCTTGTTCAGCTTTATAAAAAAGGAGGAAAAATAACATGATGGAAATGTTCAAAAAAATGATTGGTGATAAAAAAGAATACAAGATGATGATGGCACGGGTTGAAGCCCTGCCAGAGGACTACCAGTTTATATTTATGAAAATTCAAAACTACATGTGGAATTTCTCAGCGGGCAACGGGATGGATATGCTGCACATGCAGTATGAATTAATCGAGTTGTTCGAAGCCGGTGCGGCGGAAGGCAGACAAGTGCTGGAAATCACCGGGGACGACGTGGCGTCCTTTGCCGACGAACTAGTGGCAAACGCTAAAACCTATGTCGCCAAGTATCGTGAAGATTTGAATCAGAGTATCATGAAGCGATTGGGAAAAAATAAATTCAATAGATAATACCGACTGAATAGCTGATTACAAATGTGAATTGCCACATTCGCCATTCAGTTATATTTTCACCTGGTAATAAGTTGTACAGATTATCAGTCAGACTAAATAGAAGATTATTTTATAAGGAGGAAAAAAGTATGAGCAATGCAGCGATTTCTGTAAAAGGGTTAAAAAAATCCTTTAAAGACAAGGAAGTCTTAAAGGGGGTGGATTTTGAGGTACAGCGTGGCGAAATTTTCGCACTGCTGGGCTCAAATGGAGCGGGCAAGACGACGATAGTCAACATCCTCTCGACGCTGATGAAGGCCGATGGCGGCGAAGTAGGTATTTGCGGCTTTGACATCCAGCGTCAACCGGATCATGTTCGCCAGAGTATCAGCCTGACAGGACAGTTCGCAGCTTTAGACGGCATGCTCACCGGGCGGGAAAACCTGATGATGATCGCCAAGTTGCGGGGAGTTTCCAATCCCGCTCAAGTCGCCGACAATTTGCTTGCAAGATTCAGCCTGACCGATGCGGCCAACCGCCGGGCTGACAAATATTCCGGCGGGATGAAGCGCCGGCTTGACATCGCCATGAGCCTGATCGGGACGCCAGCAGTCATTTTTCTCGACGAACCGACGACAGGGCTTGACCCCGAAGCGCGGATTGAAGTCTGGGATACCGTCAAGGAGCTTGCCGGCGGCGGCACGACCATCTTGCTGACGACCCAGTACCTGGAGGAAGCCGAACAACTGGCGGACCGTATCGCCATCCTGCATGGTGGAAAAATCATCACGACCGGTACCCTTACCGAACTCAAGGAGATGTTCCCGCCAGCGGAAGTGGAGTACATCGAGAAGCAGCCGACATTAGAGGAAATTTTCCTCGCAATCATCGGCAAAAAGGAGGAGATGTAAATGAAAAGCAAAACAGGGGTATTACTAGGACGTTTAATGCGCAACATCATGCGCAGCCCGGATACGATTATCACGGTGGCGATTACGCCGATTATGATGCTGCTGCTGTTTGTCTACGTATTTGGCGGCGCCATAGAGACAGGCACGGACAACTACGTCAATTATTTATTGCCGGGAATCTTGCTGATGGCTATTGCATCCGGCGTCGCTTACACTTCTGTACGGCTGTTTACGGATGTAAAGAGCGGGCTGATGTCGCGTTTCATTACCATGCCCATCAAGCGCTCGTCGGTATTGTGGGCACACGTGTTGACCTCGCTTGTTTCCAATGCGCTTACTATCGTGGTGGTTATCCTCGTCGCGCTCTTGATGGGCTTCCGTTCCAGCGCTGATATCCTGGATTGGCTCGCGGTAGCTGGGATACTCGGGCTGTTTACGCTGGCGCTGACATGGCTGGCGGTCATTCCCGGATTGACAGCAGGGTCTATGGAAGGGGCGACAGCCTACTCGTACCCGCTGATTTTCCTGCCGTTTATCAGTTCGGCCTTTGTACCCACCGAAACCATGCCTAAAATTGTCCGTGCGTTCGCTGAGAACCAGCCCGTGACTTCAATCGTGAATGCGATTCGTGCCCTCTTGTATGAAGGGTCTGTTGGCAACGATATCTGGATCGCGCTTGCCTGGTGCGTCAGCATCATGGTCATCGCTTACTTCTTCGCCATTAAAGTATTTAAACGCCAGTTAGGGTAAGTACACCATATCAATAGTCATCCACTGCGATGAATGCATTTGCTATCAGAGGAAGGCTGCTTAAATACCGGGGCAACCATTGATGAAATCAGGAAAACCCTCAAAATTGGTTGATTGGTGGCGGCTCGATCAAAAGAAATTGAAATCTATATCCATAATTTACCGATAAAAAACCAGAGATACTCACTAGACCAATATTAGAATCCCCCTCACAGCAAGAACGAACGTTCTTATTTTGAGGGGGATTTTTTGTGAAACCATTACTCAATCGCGCCATTACGTGTCTGGATATGCGAGTTTTTTACAAGTTAAGCACTCGAATCATGCTTTGGTGTATTGAAACTTCTATAACTACTACTCGTCAAATTACTGGGGAGGGTGAATAAAATGAGGCTTCAATGTCTATGGTTGTACCTCAACAAATCATACGGTACAACACTCGATGATTTCGCAAAAGAGAAGAAAATCAAGGCAAAACAAAAATATGATCAAGACAAGTTTCGCTTCAAAATGAAAAGTGAAGAGTATTTTTCGCCTCTCCGCATTCACAAGATGCAAAATACCTGAAATGCATCACACTAGAACCTCGTTGTAACATATTGGTAAGCCGTATGCCTAAATAGGGCACGTGCGGTTTGATAAGGGGGAAACCATGAATTTGTACTGGCCATACGTTTCTTCTATATTAATGGCATACAGTGATTATCAATATTTCTAATTGTATTAGATTTTAATTATATCTGTACTTTTTTAGAGTGCATTAAAAAAGGAGCCGAAATTACTCGGCTCTTCTTTTTCAAATCAGTCTAGTAGTTTAAGTGTGTCCAATGTACGATAGAGCATAACTGCTGCTTCAGCACGTGTTGCGTTGTTTTTAGGATTGAACTGACCTTCGTTACCTTTAATAACACCTAGTGCAGTTGCTTTATAGACAGAATCAATTGCATATGCACCAATTAATTGATGGTCCTTAAAATTAGCTGGTTTTTCTAGGTTGTCTAGTTTTATTTTATCTTTAATCTCAACTGCTCTTACAACCATTGCCGCGATTTCTTCACGTTTAATCGGAGCGTCTGGATTAAATTTACCATCCTTCATTCCGTTCACAATGCCTGCATTGGCGGCTGCTTCAATCCCTGCAAATGCCCACTTTTTACTTGTGTTCACATCATCAAACTTGCCCTCGTACGTCTTCAACGGAAGGTTTAGCGCGCGAGCAAGTAATACGGTGAATTCTGCACGCGTAATTTGTGCGTTTGGTGCAAAGGTAGTTTCCGTTTTCCCTTGGATAATTCCCTTCGCTGCAAGCTTATTAATTTCATCTTTTGCGAAAGTATTTGTAATATCTGTGAATGCTGGTGGTATTTCTGGTTTAGGATCAACCGGACCAGGTCCAGGGCCAGGACCGACATCCTTGGATAGTAGTGAAACAATAACAGGATTCGATTTTCCCGTCATTTTCCCATTCAACATGGAGACTGCTGTTAAACTATTTTTACCGTCTTTAATTTTCATTGGGATTGAAAATTTGCCTTCATCGCCAACTTTTGCAGTACCTACTTCTTCGTTATTATTCATCAGCTTAATCGTTGTTGAAGGTGAGGCAGTTCCTTCTACCGTGATGTTTTCGTCTTTGAATACTTCATCCTGTTTTGGCGAAGTAATTGATGGCTTGTCTACTTCATAACTAACACGTGCACGGATCATATAATTACCGTCTTCAACAAATGCTGGATAAAATTCGCCATCAAGATATTGATAGCTTCTCTCCATATATGGATTACCGTTGTCGGTTGCTAAACCAAGTGCCTCCGGATAATTCAGTGTTTGGACATACACCATATAAAAGTCTCCATCAACCTTGATATTGTAATCGGTTAAATCAACTACTGTCCAGTCATCCAATACAGCTTCAGCGGCTATCGGGCCAGCAAGTTTCTTACCCGGTAACCCATCGCGCCCAGAGGCATCCCATACTTCCACATTAAATTCCGTCCCATGTGTTTCTGAGTATTTTTTATCCTTTAAGTGAAACACACCATCTGTGACAATCGCTGATTTCTTATTCTCTGGCAATGACATTTTTACTGCCCAGCCAGCTCCACCGCCAAAATACATACTGCCACTATCAACTTTTCCATTATCGTAGCCAATTTCGCCGCCAGGATACGTGTAAAAAGGATCAAGAACAATATCAACCGCGTGTTCATTTCCTTTTATTGTAATATCAACATCTTGACTGTGATAGCCGCTTCTCATGGCTCTCAACGTATAAGTTCCTTCAATAGCAGTAAGTTCATATTTACCGTCCTTATCCGTAGCCACAGGTGTAATATTGGCATCTTCCATAAGGAGTAATGTCACACCTTCAACAACTTCCCCCGAGATTTTATCAGTAATCACACCACTGATAGTTCCTTTTGGGATTTCATTCAATGTGAAATCTGCGTGTATAGCTTTATCTTTTTCAAACGTTACTGATTGCTGTTTAGATTGATATCCATATGCTTCGGCTTGAACTGTAAATTTACCAGCAGCATGTGGGAGTTTATAAGAGCCATTTTCAGGATTTGTGTTGATGTACTGTCTACTTTCAAGCACGCTTACTTTACCGCTTATCGGCAAATCAAAATTCGTTTGGACCACTTTTCCTTCCAAAGTCCCTAGACCATCACTAATAGAAGATACCGCATTGTATGCATTGACTAATCCATAGCCGTACCCGTTATTTGGTGATTCTGGATATTCCTTATCCGTTAAAGGCTTTGCTGTTTCTATTAAAATCTTTTCTATTTCATCAACCGATAAACTTGCATTTACTTCATATAATAATGCTACGACTGCCGATACAGCGGGGGCCGCCATCGATGAGCCATTCCAACCGCCTTCGTAATCACTGCGAGGTATCGATGAACGAATATTAGCACCAGGCGCTGAAATATCAGGCTTTATTTCACCATATGGTGAAGGGCCGCGTAATGAAAAGTCTCCAACGATATCATTACTATCCGTTGCTCCCACTGCAAATGATTCGGGATAGTTTGCTGGATTGGCGACTGATCCAGGTCCGCCATCATTAGTCATGCCTGTGTTTCCAACTGCGAAAGTAGGAAATATCCCGGCATTTCTCCATTCTCTTACTACATCCCGATACCATTCATCAAGACCTGGTCCGCCACCCCATGAGTTGTTAACAATATCAGGTGCCATGTCAACGCGGGTATTCCCATTTGCATCTATTGGTGCTAAAATCCACTCTGCTGCAGCCAATAGATTGGCATCACTTCCGCTAGTCTCCGAGAATGCCTTAACAGCAATCCATTTTGCGCCCGGTGCTACACCTATTTTGTTAGATCCATCTGGTTCACTGCCGACCATTGTCCCAGTCACATGTGTTCCATGTCCTAAATCATCATATGGACTCGATTGTCCGGCTGTGGCATCAAACCAATTAAAGTCGTGATCAACTTCTCCGGTTGCTGCATTATAGCCGCGATACTTTTCCTTTAATGCGGGGTGATCCAATTGAACACCGGTATCAATACTCGCTACAACAACACCTGAACCGTCGATTCCCTTTTCCCATAAAGCCGGAGCTCCAACTCTCTCAGCGTTCCACTCTACATTCGCTAGATTTGAATTAAGGCTTTCCTCTTTAGTTGTTGAAGCAAATAATTGTCTTGTTTCGTTTGGCAGTACTTTTTCAACTTCGGAAAAGGTTGCTATCTTTTCTGCAACCTCTTTCGTTGCTGTAACAGCCATACCATTGACGATAAAATAGGAATTAAAAGATTCGACATTCCCTTTAAGTTCTTCTTGTTTAAGATATTTTAAAACGTTTTGCTGCTCTACGTGTGCAGTAGCTTTTAACTCAGATACTACTGCAGAGCGTTGGATAAACTCTTCTTTATTCGCCGTTAATTTTTCTTGCTTCGCAATCGCTTTCGCCCGCTTTATAGCATTTACTGTATCTGCTTTTTCTTTAAATTTGATTAAAAAAGTTACTTTATCATCTTTTTTAAAATTATCCAGTAAACGATTACTTACCTTTACCTTTGCAGCAGTTTGGTGATCATTTACATAACGGTTTGATGGCTTTATTGATTCAGCATCCGCGAATCCTGGTGATAGTAATGAAAATACCATAAGTAATGTTGCTACAATACTAAATATTCGCTTGTAACAGTGTTTCCTTTTCTTCAATTCGTTCCCATCCCTCCGAATATAAATTGATACTTGTCATTTGAAGCTGCCGTCTCTGTTTCCGACATCAATCGTTCAAAAATCCATCAGTATTTTTCATCTCCTCAACTCTCAATCTCAATCGTTACTAGTATAGGATAAGATAAAATATATTTCAAGAAAATTCAGTTTTAATAGAATAGTTTGGATATATACCCGGTGGAAAACATTTAGAATTGAATGCATAGCCGATTCATAGTAGCTTCTGGTGTTTCATTGATATGACAAATAAAACCTTGAACGGCTTTACGGATCTTTTGAACAGAATCGAAGAATACGTTGTTGATGACGGATGATTTTAACCAACCCCGAATAGAATAGGTACTATTAAGTGATAAAACATTGCCCACTTAGGTATGCCACGTRACAGAYGGGARACTKCAAATACCATAGAAATTAAGAAATATCTTAWTAATAATTTGAAAACCGMGTTGGAACTTATGGTWAATAGGTTAAAAAAAGAAATATGAAGTTAATGATATAGATTTAWKGAGTGACTTTTCAAAAGTAGAAAAGGAYTTCTTMTTCAACTRACGGGGCAGGTTAGTTGAATAAAGATATAAATGGGGTGGAGTATATGAGTGAACGATTTGAATTAAGTTTTAAAAACAAGGAAGTAAGAATGGGGGTTTATTTGGCGGTAACAACGTTTTTTATAAGCTTCATAAATTATATTTTATGGTGAATAAGAACGGGTGCTTTACTTGAAGATCATTTAGCTGTTTAGACAGCTTTTTTTCTTATTCAACTAAAGGGTCACTTTTACGAACTGCTTTGAATTGCTCCTATTTAGTCATTTACATAGTTCGCAATACTATAATACCTTTTAATGAACGTTCACTTTTTAACGTCACTTTTACGAACTCTTATAAGCAATAAGAAAAAGCTACCCTCAAAGGATAAAATTATTTAAAATGTTTCGACAATATAATAAGACAGATAAAAAAAGAAGCATGGAATTAACCACACTTCTTTCTCTTATTTTCCTATAAATTGTTGAGTCCAATAGTTTCCACTTGCTACATGGCCAACTCCGATATGAGTAAAGTTTTTACTCAAGATATTAGCTTTATGACCAGGAGAATTCATCCAAGCTTTCATGACTGCTGCAGGGGTTGTTTGACCTTGAGCAATATTTTCGCCAGCTGATTTATAAGTAACTCCAATCATATCGAAAGGTGATCCATAAGTTCCGTCATGAAACATTCTATTAAGGTTTTTCATACTTTGATTTTTCTAATTAACATGTGGGTGAACCACTATATACAGAGCCTTGGTAAACAATATGTTATCAAGGTTTTTTTATTTATCTGGAATATCAACAAATAGAACTTTTTTCCTGTTTTAATCTATTATTGTTAAATGTATTTCTAAAAAATTACGAGAAATTTCTATATTCCCCCAAATTTTAAAACTTAGTACATTAAAAAACTGAAATTTTAGACAATATTCACGACATTCTTCTACAAAATAACTGAAAATTCTTTTGAAATAAGGCCAAATAACATTTTTTAGTATTGAATTTTCAAAAAATATATTAATAGTTTCAAGTGAAATCCCCCAATTTACTATTTTTTAAGGCGGGTGTACACTTCGAATGGTATTCATTAATCATGCAAGGGGGAAAAGAGAGCAAAGATCAAAGATAAAATCTATCCATAGATCCTTGTAACGCAAGTCTTAATGTAAGCGATTTCAGAGAGGAGTCGAATTGATGAAAAGGAACAGACATGACCGCRTCGCATTTAGTTTTATTTTATGTGCATTATTGTTGCTCYCTATCTTTCTACCTCAACTCACMTTTGCTAATTCCAACTCCAAAGAAAGTATTTCTCTTCTTGAAAGTTCGGATGTAGCATCTRAAAACRTGAAAGCAAAGGTAGATAAAAAACTGAATGATCAGTTTAGTGAGAATGATACGGTTACCTTTTTAGTAAAATTAAAAGATCAAGTGGATACAAAAGAAGTTGCCACCGAAACAGCTAAAAAGGCTAAAGCTCAAAAACAAACGGCTGCCAAAACSGAATTGATGAAACGCTCTGCTGTCGTTTCTTCCCTTCGCGCTAAAGCTAGCGAAACTCAATACTCGATCAAAACCTATCTGGATCAAGAAAAAAAGAAGGGAAATRTCRAAGAGTTTCAATCCTTCTATATCGTCAATGGCATGTCGGTAACAGGAACCAAAGAAGTGATGGAGAAGCTTGCTACCTTCCCAGAAGTCGAAAAAATAACACCCAACGAAACGGTACAGCTGACCTCAAATGAAGGCAGTGAAACATCCAACCAACCAACAGCTGATACCCAAGCAGGCACCACTTCAATCGAATGGAATATTGCACGAATCGAGGCACCACAAGTCTGGGATAATATGGGTATTGATGGTGTAGGAACTGTAGTCGCCACTATCGATACAGGAGTCCAGTGGAATCACCCTGCTTTAAAAGAAAAGTATCGGGGTTACAACCCAGCCAATCCAGATCAACCTGATAACACTTACAACTGGTTTGACGCTGTTGCTGGAAAAGCTGCACCTTATGATGATCAGGGTTTTGGAACTCGCGCCATGGGTACGATGGTGGGTTCTGAGCCTAATGGCACGAACCAAATCGGTGTCGCTCCAGGTGCAAAATGGATCGCTGTGAAAGCCTTTACCCCGTCTGGTGGGACCCAAGCCGATTTACTGGAAGCTGGAGAATGGATTCTAGCTCCAAAAGATGCTGAGGGCAATCCACATCCAGAAAAAGCACCTGACGTAGTGAACAACTCCTGGGGTCGCCCACCAGGCACCGATGAATGGTATCGCCTGATGGTTCAAAACTGGCGTGCAGCTGAAATTTTCCCTTCGTTCGCTGCTGGAAATTACGGTCCGAGTGCTAGAAGCATCTCCATCCCATCCAACTATCCGGAATCGTTCGCTGTTGGCGCAACGGATAATAATAATCGAATTGTTTCTTTCTCCGCACGCGGTCCTTCGCCATATGGAGAAGGGAAGCCGGATATCTCTGCTCCAGGTGCGAACATTCGCTCTTCCGTACTAGGTGGCAGCTATGGAATCGGTCAGAATGGAACTTACATGGCTTCACCACACCTTTCTGGGGTTGTTGCTTTGATGAAGCAGGCGAATGCCTCTCTTACCGTTGATGAAATGGAACAAATTTTATTTGATACGGCAATCCCATTAACTGACTCCCTCTATCCAACTTCACCAAACAATGGTTATGGTCATGGCCAAGTGAATGCCTATGACGCTGTCTCCTCCATTGTCAGCGGAATAGGCCGAGTTCAGGGAAAAGTGGTTCGTGAAGGTCAAGATACTGAGAATCCAACTTATCAGCATACCGCTCCAACTGAAACTTATCCGACTATAACATTACCTCTTACTGTTCAAGTACAAGACAATGTCAGGATAGACAGTGTAGAGCTACAATACCGTGTAAGCGAAACTGCCGAATGGCAAACCGTAGCGGCCACTCGTACCGCAGGTGACTATAAGAGCGGAACGTACCAAGCCGTGATTCCGGCTGATGTCGTACAGATCCCAACCCTTACCTATCATTGGCGCATCACGGACTATGGGCAAAACGTGGTTACTTCTGACGATTACACAGTACCAGTCAAACCTRGAATCAGCACCGGTTACAATCAAGATTTTGAATCTCAACCAAATGGTTGGATCTCCTCCGGTACCAAAAATACTTGGCAGTGGGGAGTGCCTACCTTTGCCTATGGACCACAAATTGCAGCTTCTGGTGAAAAAGTGTACGGAACCAATTTAAAAGGTAACTATGACAACGATGCCAATATGAGTTTGATGATGCCTCCAATCGTCCTGCCTGAAGGTAACGCCTATCTGCAGTTTGAAGACTGGCGTGAACTTGAATCCAACGACTATGTTCATGTGCTTGTGTCCACAGACCAACAAAATTGGCAACAGCTGTCCCGCATCTCTGGTATCTCTAGGGCATGGAATTCACGCCAAATCAATCTATCTGCATATGCTGGTCAACGAATCTATATTGCCTTTAACGTCACCACAAACTATTTTGGCGCGAGAGCAGGTTGGTATATCGATGATGTCGCCTTAAGCAATACACCACTTGCCACAGCCAATGTAGAACTAGAAGATGTACAACAACAAAAACTGCTAGCTAGACAACTGGAATATGAGCCACAAACCAATCAAAAAGCAGTCAACCCGGATATCATCCAACCAACCAAAATACAAAACGTGATGGCACCCACCGCCACGATCACGCCGACTGCAGTCCAACCCATGTCCCTGCCACTTGGAGCTACAG